>CALJTN010000367.1 GCA_937976175.1 uncultured Clostridiaceae bacterium
TAATTTTTATAGTGATGGAATGGAACTTTCCCACGGAGAAATAAAAACTGGCTTTTCATGGACAAGTGACAGCTCAGGTAGGATCATCTCATTAAAAAATCTTAAAACAAATGTAGCTGTACCTATAAGTTGGAGTACAGCCGCCATTCCAAAGTGAGGTGACTAAGATGCCTTCTATTGACTTTCAAAACGGATTTTTATGTGGTCTTGTGGCTATGGGTATTCCTATTGATAGTGGTCAAGGCGGTGGCGGGGAACCTGGAGCACTCCCAGATATTTCTCAGCTTAATGTTGTTAACTGCGAGTATTATAGTGGTGATTTTGAACACTGCGTAAATTATTTGAGACTAAATACTTATAGAACTATTTTAAGCAGCAATGCTTACTACTTGCCTTCTTCAGGCATTGTACTTATTGGTGGATGGGATTTAGCCGATTGGGATAGTTGGGGTGATGATCCACGCGCAATGTTAAAGATTACAGTTGACGGGGCTATTCTTTATGAAGGCCTTGCTCAAAACTACTTTGACCCACAAAACAATGGCTCCCTTAAGTGTAACCCCGTAAAGGCTTTTAACTATAAAACATCTTTTAACATTTCAGCAAAACGTCTTAATCTATCAGATGAGATGTTTATGCAGCTTTATTACGTGTATGTGGTTTCACCACTTTAACTATTTCAAGATATACAGATTCAGCCTAAGGAGGATACTATGGGAAGCTATTTCAAATTAATACTAGATACCCTTCCACCACAGGGTTTAAGTGTTTTGCTTAATGGTGGCGTTGCAATAACAACTTCAAAACTGGTAGTCCTTAATATTTATACAGAAGATCTTTTAACAGTAGGTTATCAGATGAAAATATGGGGAGATATTATAGAAGCCGAAACAGAGAATTTAGCTATATGGAAGGCTTATACGAATACTTTGCAAATCACTTTATCTGAGGGGTCAGGCAGTAAAACAATCTTTGTTAAGGTTCGTGATGATGTACTTAATGAAAGTGCAATTATTCCTGCAGTTTTAGAACTTAATACAGAAGTTCCAATTGTCAGTATTGTAACTGGCCCAGACCTTACAAAATTAAGCTACCATGCTCCAAATGATAATGTTAACTTCTCCTGGCAGTGTAACACTGATATCACAGAATGGAAGGTATGTACCGTAGAAAACGAAAATGACACACATGCCGATGGAATAGTTATTCCAACAACTAATGGATCTATAAATATATTAGGTAGTGAACTGACGTCTAACGAAACAATTATAAGTAAGGTTGATGTTCATGATATTATACTTGCCAGCAGTGTGAATGGGGAAAAGACTATAAAAGTATTTGTTAAAACAACTGCAGGTATTTGGAGCGTTTAAGAGAGGTGGTATATATGGCAACATTATTAAAAGTACTTCCGACTACTTATGTTGACTTTAATACAACAGGTGATCTTAAAAACAGCGTCTTTTATCCCTTTAACTGCATGAACCTTGAAAACTCCTATAGCTTATGGGCGCCAGCTCTAGATAATAGAACAGCAGCAGAATATAAAGGTTTTGATTTTAGTAGTCTTCCAGACGATGCTCTTATTGATAGTATATCTGTTGCGATTAGATACAAATATAAGAATACTACTAACACTTGGCAGTTAAGAGATCAGTATATTAGAAAAAATGGTGCTAAAGTAGGCTCAACTTTTACTTTCTACCTAAGTACCCTCGTAACAGCACCTACCTATACAGACATAGGCGCGTGGACAGTGGAAGAACTTAAAGATAATCAATTAGGCGTTTTTATTGAACATCTGAGAACCCCAACTGGGATAGAAAATTATTTATATATTTACTACATGTGCATAAATGTTGAATATCATGTGCTTGCTAGACCTTCCTTAGATATTATCGCCTACTCTAGAAGTAAAATAGGAAAAGAAGAAGGGATAAACGAGTGCCAGGTACAGTTTGTTTCGGATCAAGTTCTTACTGAATGGGAAGCGCGAGTAGATGAAGTTCCAGATACACAAACAGGCTATTTAGTTGGAAATGGCACCTTGCTTTCTGAAGGAGAAATTGCTGAGTTTACTATAGAAGCGCTAGAACTCACTGAAGGAGATAAAGAATATACAATTAAAGTCTATGGGAAAAATGCAGATGGAGTGTGGTCCATATGAATAAAGGGGGTATAGGTTATAGCTGGTTTAAAATCACCTTATTAGATGAAGATAAACGGTATGTTAATTTAGTAGCTACTATAAAGGAACCCAAAGTGCTACAAGGTGTTATCTCACAAGGCATTCAATTAATAGGTGCTGTGAAAAATTATCAAGAAGGGGGTGGTGAGATTGAATAATATCTACTTTGTACAAGGAGAAACGGTAGATATTACTGTACTCATTAAAAATGAAGATGGCTCTTTAGCTACCCTTAGCGGTTATACAGCTGTGTTTGGGTCTTCAATTATAGGAAATAGACCAATGACTGTACTTGAGCATGAGCTGTTTCTTACCCTCCCGAGTAGAGATACTTTAACGCTACCTTCTAGAGGCTATCGTTTTGAAATAAAAGTTAAGGATATATATGGGAAGATTAAGAGTATTTTAATAGGTAATATTATTGTTTTAGAAGGGTTTGTGCAATTCGAATAATATAAGTTGGGGGTGAAGAATTTGAAAATCGCACAATATATTTTCAGTTTAGTTGGGGGATCTTTAGGATGGTATTTGGGAGGAGTTGACGGCTTTATGTATGCACTAGTTACCTTTGTAGTTATAGACTATTTAACCGGGATCATGGTGGCTGTTGTAGAACATAAATTATCCAGTGAAATAGGTTTTAGGGGCATCTTTAAAAAGGTGCTTATTTTTATTTTAGTAGGAGTGGGGCATATGATAGATTTTTACCTTATTCAAAACGGTAGTGTAATTCGCACTGCTGTTATTTTTTTCTATGTATCTAATGAAGGAATTAGCATCATCGAAAATGCAGGTAAAATCGGCCTTCCTATCCCACAGAAATTACAGGATATTTTAGAGCAGCTTAGAACGGAGGATGATAGGAATGGAGATTAAAAAAGAGTATTTAACTACTAATAAATATTCAAGATCCGGTAATAAGATTAATTCTATTAAAGGAATCGTAGTCCATTGGGTAGCAAATCCCGCTTCAACAGCTCTTGCTAATAGAAACTATTTTGAAGGGCTTAAAGTGGGCAAAAAAAACAGTAAAGGTGAATATATTTATGGTAGTTCTCATTATATCGTTGGGCTAGGAGGAGAAGTGGTAGCACCTATTCCTGAAACAGAAGTAGCCTATCATGCAAGTATAGCCAACGGCAGTTATGTCGGAATTGAAGTTTGCCATCTTGACTGGGGAGGCAAGTTTTCTGATGCCACTTATCAATCACTTATAGCACTTACAGTAGACATCTGTAAAAGATATGAATTAGATCCACTGACTGCTGTTATCAGGCACTACGATGTAACAGGTAAGGATTGCCCAAGATATTATGTTAAGAATCCATTAGCTTGGGAACAGCTCAAAAAAGATGTAAAAGATAAGATGCTTATAGAGACCATAGATAAAATAAAAATTGAACTTAATGGCACAGTGAAAGAAGTTGCTGCCGTTAACATGCAAGGATACAACTATATGAAACTTAGAGATTTAGCTGATGACAAGATAGAAGTAAGTTATGATGCAGAGAGAAAGCTTCCTATTATAAAGATGAAATAACTTGACTTCTATCCTCACAAGAGTGATGTATAGTAGTAGCAATTTGATAGAAAGGGGTTACGAAAGTGAGGGTTACAATCCTAC
>CALJTN010000368.1 GCA_937976175.1 uncultured Clostridiaceae bacterium
CAAAATCAATGCTTGGACTATGAATTTGTAGCAGGGGCAACGCCTAGCGGAAAAGGGCAAATGTCAGTGTCTTCCTACATTACTAATGATTTTAACTAGATTTATACTGCTAATTTGAGTTATATTTAATAATATAATAAAAACATAAAAAATAATAAGAAAAGTAAATCGGATTATGTCGCAAATGGTACAAGCTCCATGGAAGATCAACACATATGTAAAAATAAAAATCAAATTAAGTTTAAAGAAAGTATAAATATAATTTTAAGGGGGTACAATAACTATGCAAGAAGTGCAAAGAAACTCTAGAATATCAAAGATTGAAATAGTAGGGCAATGTCATAAAAACATAAGCTATTTTATAATGAAAAGAATAATTGATATTATAGGAGCTTTATGTGGGATTGTATTACTTAGCCTAGTGATGAGTGCTGTTGCTATTTGGATTAAATTAGATTCAAAGGGAACTGTTTTTTTTATACAGAGAAGAGTTGGTAAAGACGGGAAGATATTTAAGATGTATAAGTTCAGATCTATGTGCACAGAGGCAGAATATCTTTTAGATAAACTTCAAGGTGAAAACGAAATGTCAGGGCCAATGTTTAAGATGAAAGAAGATCCAAGAGTGACTAAGGTGGGAAGATTTATAAGAAAGACAAGTATAGATGAGTTACCACAGCTTTTTAATATATTAAAGGGTGAAATGTCACTAGTAGGACCAAGACCAAGTCTGCCTAAGGAAGTTGCACAGTTTACAGCTTTTCAAAAACAGAGGTTAGTTGCAAAACCAGGGTTAACTTGCTATTGGCAGGTAAGAGGAAGAAGTGATGTGAGCTTTGAGCAGTGGATGGAAATGGATGTTCAGTATATAGAAGAGAGAAATACCTGGATAGATATAAGTCTTATCTTTAAGACGGTGGGAGTGCTGTTTGGGGATGAGGGAGCGAGGTAGCATTAACTAAAAACCGAAAGTGGAGATCTAAGAGTTTCTATGTTGTAATTTGTCAAATTACAGCATAGAAACTAAAACTATATACAAAACTATATAAGAAATACAAGGATTGGTGAAGTTATGGAAAAATTAAGGTTATGGCCATCTTTGGAACATATATATAATTATTTTGACAAATAGAATGGAGTTGATATTATGGGTGTTTTAAATATTATCGGACTTGGTTATATAGGGCTACCAACTGCCATGATGTTTGCAGCACATGGAGTTGAAGTTGTAGGAACAGATTAT
Organism: uncultured Clostridiaceae bacterium; assembly: GCA_937976175.1. Taxonomy (GTDB): domain Bacteria; phylum Bacillota; class Clostridia; order Clostridiales; family Clostridiaceae; genus Clostridium_AD. The sequence continues at coordinate 1,244 of CALJTN010000368.1, forward strand.
AACAAAAAGCTAGTTGATACATTAAATAGTGGAAAGCTTACCTTTGAAGAAGAGGGATTAGAAGATTTATTTGTTAAAGCGCTTAGTAAAGGAATTAAATTTACCACTGAGTATATGAAAACTAACAGATACATAATAACAGTTCCAACCCCCTATTTAAGTGATTCAAAAAAAATAGATCCAACCTTCGTAGTAAAAGCAGTAGAGACTGTATTAGATAACTGTGAAAAAGGAGCAATTATAGTTATTGAATCCACCGTATCGCCGGGAACCATTGAGAAGTTTGTTAAACCTATAGTTACATCCAAGGGATTTACACTAGGTGAAGATATACATATTGCACATGCACCAGAGAGAATAATACCAGGGAAAATGGTTTATGAACTAGAGAATAACTCTAGAACTATTGGTGCGGATGAAAGAGAAATAGGCGAAGAAATTAAGTCTTGGTACGAAAGCTTTTGCAAGGGCGAGATAGTAATAACAGATATTAAAACCGCTGAACTTAGTAAGGTGGTTGAAAATACCTTTAGAGATATCAATATAGCTTTCGCAAATGAGCTTGCCAAGATGTGTCACAGAGAAGGTATGGATATTTATGAACTCATAAGGATTGGTAATAAGCATCCTAGAGTTAACATTCTTCAGCCAGGACCAGGGGTAGGTGGACACTGTATATCTGTGGATCCTTGGTTTTTAGTGGGAGACTATCCGGACATAGTTAATGTTGTGCTAGGTGCAAGAGAAGTTAATGATTCTATGCCACAGTACGTATTTGATAGGATTCACGAGATTATGAGAAAGAATAATATTAAAGACTTTTCTAAGGTGGGGTTATATGGGTTAACCTATAAGGAAAACGTAGATGATATGAGAGAAAGCCCAACGGAGCAATTACTTCATATTATGCAAAAGTATAATATTGATGATATTAAGGTATATGATCCTTGGATAAAGGATGACAAAGTAAAAAATCAGTATCATGACCTAGAGAGTTTTTTAGAAGGCACAGAGCTTGTTGTGGTGCTTGTAGGGCATGATGAGATTGTGGAAAGACAGCAACTATTAAATAAAAAGTTTGTCTATGATACAAGGAATATAATTAGCTATGGTAGGGAAGTATACAAATTATAGGATAAGCCTATACATATATATGGTTAAATTATTAGCTGAAAGTATTAGAGAAGATAGTCTAGAGGAGTAGCATAGTGAATAAAAACAAATTTACCACAATTACTATTGGGATTATAGTTGCTATAATATTGGGAGTTTTTACATCCTTTCTAAGAGCATCTCTTGTTTTTGGAGGAGCTTTTTATGTTTTAATAATAACACTTTCTATAATTGAGCCAATAAAAACAAATGCTATATTAATTTCTATTTGGTTTATTATTAAGGGAACACTTACTACAATTAATATTGGGGAAGTACCAGCCTCACAGGCTGTAATTCCAGTAATTGTAATACCTTTAGCAATAGCAATTATAGTCAGAGGAAAACTACTACTGAAAAAGTCAGAAGGAAACAAGGTAATACTCATTTATGGTATTTTAGTTATATTTACTTTTCTAGGCGTTGTAATAGCACCCATAAAACAAGAAGCTGTAGTCATATATTCAAGGGTCATCATTGGATTTATGTACTTATTGTTATTTTCTAAAGGAATAGCGCACAATAAAGAAAGAACAGTACTAATTTATTCAATTGTAACACTAGCTATGGTTTCTGCCATAATAACAATACTGGGATTTGTTTTAAGCACTATGTTTGGCATTGATAAAATAGGAAATATAATAATAGCAGTAAGATATTATGGTAATGTGTATAGGCCAGCCGGCACCACAGGAGGTGCAGTTACCGCAGGGATATTGCTATATACGCTATACATATATGTGTTATTTGTACAAAATTTTAAAAAGAACAAGAAATACTCATTTTTTATCATAATCTTAATTATAGGTGGATTTGTTACTTTAACAAGGACTGTAATTTTAAGTTTTTTATCTGCTTGGTTATTAATATATCTTTTCTATTATGCAAAGCAAAAAAAAGGATTAAAGCTATTTATATCCGCAGGGATAATAGCAGTGCTGGTGTTTTTAGTAATGCCAGAGGAAGTAAAGATATCAGTTATGAATAGGTTCGTAGATTTTTCTGGTAATAATATAGAAGATTTCGGAGCGGGAAGAGTTGGCATATGGAATGCAATATTTTTAGGGGTAAAAAACAACTTAAACATATTTTCTTTTATGCATGGCTTTGGCATTGATGCAGCAAGACATTTTGTAATGCAATATTCCACCTTCTTAATAGAGGATGCCACTCATAATGATTATATGGATATGTTCATCTCTAGTGGATTTATAGGCTTCAGTTTAATGCTTTTATGGGTATTTAATATTATTAAGCTAATAGGTAAAATAACAGAAGAAAAGCTAAAAATATTTGTAATGTCAAATTTTGCAGCGTACTTCCTCATAGTTATGATGCTTTCAAATACCAATTATTCAACAGAAGCAAGATGGAGTTTTCTAATAGTATTGTCCTTGTTTATAGATTATTTGGATAATAAACAGTTCTATATCATAAGGCAAGAGAAACCAAGCAAGAGAGATTATCTAGTTAAAACTAATAAGTTTTAATAGATGCTTCTGCTATGATTTACAGGAGGAAAAAATGAAGGTGCTAATGATAGGCCCTAGTGTTAATGCCAAAGGCGGAATAGCTACGGTAGTTAAAAATTATTTACATTGGAATTTTCATAATAAAGTGAATATTAAATACATCTCCACAGTATCAGATGGAAACATAATAAAAAAGATATTTGAATCCATGATTTCTATTCCACAAATTGCACTTTATTTGAGCATAAACAAAGTAGACATAGTGCATATCCACATGGCTTCAAGAGGAAGTTATGCAAGAAAAAGCAGGATAGTAAAGCTTAGTAAATTGTTTAAAAAAAAGGTGATCCTTCACTTACATGGTGCAGAATTTCAAGTTTTTTATGAGAAAGAATGCTCAGTAAAAAAACAAGCCGCTATAAGAAACACCTTTAATAAAGTAGATAAAATAATTGTGCTCAGTGAACAGTGGAAGGAATTTATTGCTACACTTACAACCCGTGAGATAACTACTTTATATAATTCAGTTCCCCTTAATGAAATAAACAGTGCAAATGGGGGAGAAGACATCCTTATAACCTTCCTTGGAAGGTTAAGTGAAAGAAAAGGAATATATGATTTGATAGAAGCAGCGAAAGAGCTTGTAATAGAATTTCCTAATTTAAAATTCATGTTAGGCGGAGATGGAGAAATAGAAAAAGTAAAAAACTTGTTAACTCAATATAGCCTAAATGATAATGTAAAGTTACTTGGATGGATTGAGGAGCATAAAAAGAATAGTATTCTAAGAAATACTTATATCTACATTTTACCCTCCTATAACGAAGGTATGCCAATGTCCATATTAGAAGCTATGAGTTATGGTATACCAGTTATTTCAACCTTTGCAGGGGGAATACCTTCAGTTATAAAGCACAACTATAATGGGCTATTAGTGAATGCCGGAGATGTTAAAGCTATAGAAAATAGTATTAGAACTTTGATAAAAGATAAGAATAAACATAAATCCTTCAAAAAAAACTCTTATGACACAATAAAAGCAAAATTTTCCTTAGAAAAACATATTGATAAGCTAGTGAGCATTTATAATTCATTATAAAAGATGAATTATAAAATTGTGAGGTCGAAATGATAAAAGGTGCAAAAGGCAAAAGAAAAATCTTGCTACTTTTTTTAGTTACTATAGCAAGTATGTTATTAGGCTTTATAAAAGAAAGTGTAATAGTTTTTAAACTAGGAGCCACCTGGCAAGCTGATGTATTTGTATTTGCATCAAATTTTCCAATTATAATTTTTTCAGCCATTGGTACAGTTATTGCCACAACCTTTATGCCTCTTTTCACAGATGTAAGAATTAATTATAGCAAAGAAGAAGCAAATTCTTTTGCTACAGCATTTTTAAAAGCTATCATTCTTTTCTGTTTAGTTTTAATAGTATTAGGTGAGATTTTTCCAGAGTTAATAGTTGGATTGATGGCACCAGGTATTTTAGCCTTAGATTACGCTGGTTTAATGAGAATTATTAGAATAATAATACCCTCACTACTTTTTTTAGGAATAGCCTATGTATATAGTGGGGTACTAAACTCCTTCAAGGATGTAGTCATAACCTCATTAATACAACTACCAATGCATTTCACCATAATTATTTCACTACTCCTTATATACAATAGGTTTGGACTAATAGCGGCCTCCTCTGCTGTTTTAGTAGGGAGCATATTTCAGATGCTACTTATGTATTTAAACTCTCTAAAATGGGGGTATAGATATAGAAAGTCTACAGAAGTTAGTAAACAATACATAATGAAGTCCGCAAAAATGATGGGGCCAATGATTATAAGTGTGTTATCTTACCAAATGATACTAATAATAGCACTGCGAATAGCATCACAGCTAGGTGAAGGTAGTATAACCATGCTAAATTTAGCAAACAAATTAAACACTGCAAGTTATAGCACCATAGGCTACTTATTAGTAATAATAATATACCCTATATTAGCGGAATATGCAGCTAGTAAGAATTACGAAAAGCTTAATGAAATAATAACCAAAAGCATAAGCATAGCATCCTTTTTAATGTTGCCAGTATCTCTTTTAATGATATTTTTCTCAACAGAAATTATAGAATTATTTTTTGGCTATGGTAAATTTACAGCTAGTAGGATTCAAAATACTTCACTTATTTTAAAATTTTATTCAGTGGGGCTTGTGTTTTGGTCAATAAAAGATGTACTAAATAGAGCGTATTTTGCATTAAAAGACACAAAAACATCAATGTATAATGGAATAATAACTGTAACGATAAATCTTATTTTTAGTTTAATTTTAACTAAATATCTACAGGTGTCAGGACTAGCCTTAGCTAGCAGCATAGCCTCAGTGGTTTCAGTGGTCTTGCTAGTATTAAGATTAAAAAACATAGATATAGAACTAGATTTTAAAAAATTATCACTGTCACTTAAAAAACAAATCCTGTCAATCATTGCTATGTATTTTGTATTATTATTGCTTAGTAATATTGAGCTATTTAATATGAGTAATAAGCTAGCACTATTTTTTAAACTCAGTCTATATTCCCTCATTTCAATTGCCGCCTACATGCTAACTCTAAATCTACAAAAATCAGAAGAAGTAATGCTTTTAAAGGATAAAATATTGAAAAAAGGTGATTAAGAAGTGTTAAATGCAATTTTTTTATATAAGATTCAAAGAAAACTCTACTTAATGAAAATACCCATAATACCTAAAATCATTAAGCTAATAATATTTTTAATCTATAATTCAAGTATTCCTTATGAGGCACAGATTGGAGAAGGAACTAGTTTTGGATACGGAGGAATGGGTGTTGTAATACATAAAAGGTCTGTTATTGGAAAAAGATGTTCTATATCTCAGCAGGTAACTATTGGAGGTAGATCAGGAAGCAAGGAAGTGCCCATTATAGGAGATGATGTTTATATTGGTGCAGGAGCAAAGGTTTTAGGAGCCATAACTATTGGTGATAAGGTTGTCATAGGGGCCAATGCAGTAGTGATCCAAAGTGTTCCTAAAAACGCCATTGTAGCAGGAGTTCCGGCGAAAATTATAAAATATCTTTAAAAGTATATTAATTTGAACAGGATGGTTAAATAATATGGGTAAAATTATGTGGTTATATTACAGACTAAAGGCAATGTCTTTAAAAGAAGTCTTATATAGAATAAACAAACTTGTAGTAAATAAGGCAAACAAAATTGTATACAAGAAAAATTTATATATTGATAGCTTTAAAAAAGCTGAGCTGTTAGCTTTACATGAAGTTGACACAAAAGTTAAGAGTATTTACTCAGAAACTACTATTACTGAAAGTGAAAACTGCACCGAGTATGAAGTGTTTAATGAGACTATTGATATCTTTAAAAAGATAAATTGGCATAAGGGAATGTATGGTGAGTGGAATAAGAGTATATATTCACAAGATATAGATTTTAAAAATACAGATTCAATTGGAGATATAAGATATTCCTGGGAAATAAACAGGCATCAATTTTTCCCTTATCTAGCAATGAAGTACAAAACCACTAAAGATGAAAAATATTTTAAGTTAATAGAGTATCACTTCAATGATTGGGTTAAAAATAACCCTTTTTTAAAAGGTATTAACTGGGCATCGCCCATGGAAATTTCAATTAGAAGTTTTCAATGGTTAATAACCTACTACATATTAAGTGGGTTACAGAAGGAGGAATTTAGACAAAAACTCATTAAAGCTGTAATCTTCTCAACAAAATATGTTTATAAAAATTTATCAAGTTATTCCTCAGCAAATAATCATTTAATTGTGGAAGCGCATATTACTTCTATAATAGGATATTGTATAAGTAATGTATATAAACAGCATTGGTTTTCTAAGTGTTATGACATATTAAATAAGCAAATACCGCTGCAGTTCCATAAGGATGGAATTAATAAGGAGCAAGCACTACATTATCAAGCCTTTGTAACAGATGCATTGTTACAATATAACTTCTTCTTAAAAAATATAGGGTATAAACCCCTGCAAGAGGAAATAATAAAAAAGTCCCTTATATTCATGGGTAATTTAAAATCAGATAAACTTAATTTTGAATACGGTGATAGTGACGATGCAAAGTTACTTTCTTTTAATACCTCCAAGATTAATTATTATAAGTACATATTGGAACTAGGCTCTATTTATTACAATATAAAATTTATAGACTTTAGCACAATAAAGCCAGAAATAATATTTTTCACGGGGGTAAATACAGTTCCACCTAAGAGTTACAAATATAGTGAGTTATCAATGTATAAAGAGGGTGGGTATGCAGTAATAAGCCATGGTGAGAATAATATTTTAATTGATTTCGGTGAACTAGGATTTAACTCTTTAGCAGCCCATGGCCATGCAGATGCACTAGCTTTTATATATTATCACAAGACCAATCCAATATTTATAGACTCCGGTACTTATATTTATAATATAGAAAAAGCTAAGAGGGATTTTTTTAGAAGTACCATAAATCATAATACCCTAACTTATAATAGTGAAAATCAATCTGAAATCAAAGGTCCCTTTCTTTGGGGTAAAAAAGCAAAAGCCTATCTTATAGACTATAGTGATAGGAATAAAAGTATAAAGGTTATAGTAGAACAGGATGGTTATTTTCCTCATTTACATAGGAGAGAATTTACTTACTTAAGAGAAGAAAAAGTCCTAATAATAAAAGACAGTTTTGATGAATTTGCAGAGCTTAGTTTTATCTTAGAAGAAAACATTAAAATTAAGCAAATAGATCACCATATTTATAGGCTTATAAGCAAAGATACGGAGCTGTATTTTCATAGCCAAGGTACTATTTCTATTTGTGACACTGAAATCTCAAAAAACTTTTTTCATATAGTAAACACAAAGAGAATATCAGTAAAACATAATTTTGCTGAAAAAAAACAAATAAGGTCTATTATCTCACCAACCTTAAAGAGTATAAAAGATATCATAGCTTTGGAGAGCATGAGCAGCTATGTAGGTGATGAATAACTACCTAAGGATGATTAACTAAAGGAGACAAAAATGGGCACAGTGAAAATGTTCGATTGTGATGTAGCAGCTTTAACCATGGAAGAAACTTTAAAAGTAATAGAGACACGCATAAAAAATAGAGAACAAACCCAACATGTAGTTATTAATGCGGGAAAAGTAGTACTAATGGAAAAGGACATGAAACTTAAAAACATTATTAAAACTTGCCCTATAATAAATGCAGATGGTCAGTCTATTGTATGGGCCTCTAGAGTACTAGGTGCTGCAGTTCCAGAGAGGGTTGCGGGAATAGACTTAATGGAAAAATTAATAGAGCTATCTGCCCAAAAGGGATACAGAATTTATTTTTTTGGAGCAAAGGAAGAAATAGTAAAGGAAGTAATAAAAATTTATAAAGATAAGTATCCTAAGCTAAATATTGCAGGGTACAGAAATGGATATTTTACTGATAAGGATATGCCTCTTATAGTTAAAAATATGAAAAGCTCAAAAGCAGATATATTATTTGTAGCCTTTAGTTCACCACAAAAAGAATACTGGCTAGCTGAGTATATGGACGCAATTGACATTCCATTTTGCATGGGAGTAGGAGGAAGCTTTGATGTAGTAGCTGGAAAAACTAAAAGAGCACCACTTTGGATGCAAAGCACTGGACTTGAGTGGTTTTATAGATTTTTACAAGAACCAAGCAGAATGTGGAAAAGATATTTAGTTGGGAATAGTAAATTTATTTATTATGTTATGAAAGAAAAATTAAAAAGGAGTATGGGCTAAATGTTACAAAAGCATTTTAAGGATTATTTAAAAGAAAAATTGCGTTCAACCGGGCAGTTCGTGAAGATCTATGATGATTTATGTAAGCATGATGAATATGATATTGATAAACTAAGAGATATACAATACGAGATGTTAATTAACATGCTAACCTATTCCTATGAAAATATAGAATACTACAAAAATATATTTGATAAGCAGGGTTTAAAGATTTCAAGTATAACTAAATTAGAAGATTTGTCACTGATTCCAATCCTTACAAAAGACATAGTTAGAAAAGAATATAGTAAAATTTGTGTACATAATAAATTTAAATTACATAAAACTGCATATACCAGCGGTACTTCTGGAAAACCTTTAAAGCTAATTCGAGACAATTACTCTATTTGTTATGAGAATGCAAATTTTTATAGATTACTTAAATGGGCTAATTATAAAAAAGGAGATAGACTTGCAATTATTAGAGGAGATAAATTTAAAAAGAGCTTTTACTATTTTAATTTTTTAAATGATAGGTTATATGTATCATCCTTTGATTTGTCCTATAATTTAGAAAAGATTTATAATTTATTAAAGCAATATGACATTAGCTTTATTCATTGCTATCCTTCCTCTATAGAAATTATAAGTAAATATATATTAAATCATAATAAAGAACCCTTAAAAATGAAAGCAATAATAACCTCCTCTGAAACCGTTACGAATATGCTAAGAGAAGATGTTTCTAAAGCTTTCCAGTGTAAGATTTTTGATTACTATGGTCAAGCAGAACGGGTATCTGCAATTATGAACTGTGATAAAGGTGAGTATCACATTTTAACAGATTATGGAGCTGAATATTTAAAACACTTGGATGGAAATAAATATGAAATAATATCCACTAACCTATTCAATTTTGCAATGCCCTTAGTAAATTACGCCACAGGAGATATAGTAGAAGTAGATGTAGCAAAGACCTTATGCACAAGAGGATACCCAATCATAAAAAAGATACTTGGAAGAAAGTCTGAATTTATTAACATTAAAGGAAATAAGATTTA
>CALJTN010000369.1 GCA_937976175.1 uncultured Clostridiaceae bacterium
ACTATTATCCATTATTAATTTAGGACAAATTTCTTGGTTGATTACAGACAAGGGGTGATTTTTAAAGGTACAAATCATGCTTTTAGCATTAACCTCTTTTGATAGTTCTGCCGTTCTATTTATAAGATGCATATGCCCTAAATGGAGTCCATCAAAACTTCCTAGTGCTATGTACGTTGGATATTTAAGTTTCGTTTTAAAATTATCTTTTATAACTAACATGCTTAATATACTCCTATATAAATGATTTTATCAACCTAACACCTTCATTGCTTCTATCTGCAATTCCAATAAACTCATTATCCTTATTGTAAATATTATATGTATTATCAACTTCAAATTTGCAAGTCAGTGCTTTATCCTTAACCACCACACCATTTAATAAGAACTTAACAAATCTATCTTCAAGGATAAGTTTGGTGTTCTTCTCAAAGGCCTTTTCTATAGGCATAATATACTGACTTATATTTTCTCCATTTAAGTCCTGGATATTTATAGCATCATTAATATGAAATTGACCTGTAGCCGTCCTTTGTAAGTTCCACATCATACCACCACATTTTAACTGTTCTCCGATATCATAACAAAGACTTCTAATATATGTGCCCTTAGAACATTTCACCCTGAACTTTATGTAAGGTGTTTTAATGTCCATAATATCTATGGCATAAATAACTATAGTTCTTGCTTCTCTCTCTATTTCTATTCCAGCCCTTGCCAGTTCATAAAGTTTTTTCCCATTCACCTTTAAAGCTGAGTACATAGGAGGTACCTGTTTTATTTCTCCAACAAATGAATTAATAACCTGTATAATTTTTTCTTCACTTGCTTCAACTTCACTTTCATGAAGAATCTTGCCTTCTCTATCATAAGTATCAGTAATAACACCCAGTTTTAACTCTGCCTCATAAATTTTAAAGTCACCCATTATATAGTCAATAGCTTTTGTGCCTTTTCCAATGCAAACAGGTAAAACCCCGCTAGCCTCAGGATCTAGAGTGCCAGCGTGGCCTACTTTTTTTACATTGCTTATTTTTCTTATTATGCGAACTACGTCAAAAGAAGTCATTCCTGTAGGTTTATATACATTTAATATACCATTCATTTTATCAACTCTTTTTCTAAAATTTCCATTAATTTTATTTTAGTATCATTAAAACTTGCTTCTGTAAAAAAACCTGATGCTCTAATATGTCCGCCACCTCTAAATTTTTCAGCAATTTTGCTAACATCCACTAAAGATTTAGATCTTAAGCTGACTTTAACTCCATTTTCAGCTTCTTTTATGAGCATAGTAACCTCAACACTGTCTATTGAAGCACCAAAAGTAATAACATCTGATGTATCAGAGGATACCAATTCATACTTTTCAAGCACATCTTTAGATATGTACATAATGCACACTTTACCATGAAATTCTGTGGTCATGGTATTAATAACTTCTCCATAGAATTTTATCTTTTCAAATTTTTTATTTTCAAAAATTATTCTATGGATATTACTAAAATCTATGCCTGTATTAATAAGCTTGCCTGCTATAGCATGAGTTGCTTCAGTGGTATTAGAATGTCTAAAAGAGCCTGTATCTGTAAGTATAGATGTATACAAGCACATACTTATTTCCTTATCTAGTTCTACATTAAGAAGTCCAAGCGCTTCATACACAATTTCTCCAACTGCTGAAGCGCTTGTATCAACAAAATTTAAATCTCCATATAAATCATTAGATAAATGATGATCGATATTAATTAATTCAAAATTTCTGTTTTCTAAAGGTAAATTTGCATTGATTCTTTTAAAATCACCACAATCTAAGACTATTACACACTCTGTATCCTTTAATGGTTCACTTGTTTCACCATTAATTTCATTGGAGTATGGTAAAAAAAGGAAAGCTTGCGAAATAACTTCTTTTGAAATTATATACACTTCCTTATTTAGTTTTCTCAGTCCAATAAGTAAAGCTAAGGCACTACCTAACGAATCACCATCTGCAGAAGTATGAAAAGTTATACCAATTTTCTTGCACATCTTTATTCTATCAATAATATGATTAATCTTCATTGCTCTGGTCTTCTTCTTTATAGTCATCTTCTTCATTTAAATCTTGCTCATTCTTATCCTTTTCCTTAATTTTGTTGAAAAGGCTTTCTAAATGTATTGCTTTGTCAATAGTCTCATCTAGTTCTATAATAACTTGTGGAACATGTCTTAGCTTAACATGAAGCCCTATTTCTTTCCTTATGAGACTAGTTGAACTTTTAAGTGCTTGAAGAGTTTCTTTCTTAGCAAGTTCATTACCAAATATACTAACATAAACCTTTGTATAGCTTAGGTCTTTTGTTGTTTCTACATTTGTTACACTTACCATAGCACTTTTTCTTGGATCTTTTATTTTGTTTTGAATTGTATTGCTTACTTCTTTTTTGATTTCTTCGTTAATTCTACCGTTTCTATAATTAACCATACAACCCACCACTCCTTAAATTTAAGTTAATTTTGGTTTTACTTCTTCCATTATGAATGCTTCAATAATATCGCCTTCTTTAAGATCATTGAATTTTTCTATACTTAATCCGCACTCATATCCAGCAGCAACCTCTTTTGCATCATCTTTAAATCTTTTTAAAGATGCTAAAGTTGATTCAGTTATTACTATTCCATTTCTAAGAACTCTTATACTACTATTTCTCGTAATTTTACCGTTTAATACATAAGATCCTGCTATTGTTCCTACATTTGAAACTTTATATATTTGTCTTATCTCAACTCTTCCTAAAACAACTTCCTTATATACAGGATCGAGCATTCCAACCATTGCAGCTTTTATATCATCAAGAGCATCATAAATTATTCGGTAAGTCTTGATTTCTACATTTTCTTTTTCTCCGATGGACGCAGCATTATTATCTGGTCTTACATTAAACCCTATAATTATAGCATTTGAAGCTGCTGCAAGTATAACATCTGTTTCTGTAATAGCTCCAACCCCAGAATGTAGTACTCTTACTTTAACATTATCAGTAGATAATTTTTCTAGTGATTGTCTTACAGCCTCTACAGATCCTTGAACATCAGCTTTAACAATTACACCAAGTTCTTTAACAGATCCTTCTTGTATTTGACTATATAGGTTCTCCATGGAAACTCTATTGCTAGATTGAAAATGTTCTTCTCTTGATTTTGCTTTCCTAGCTTCAGCCATGTTTCTTGCTGTTTTCTCATCTTTAACTACATTGAATCTATCTCCTGCTGCTGGCACTTCAGATAATCCAAGTACTTCTACTGGTATAGAAGGTCCTGCACTCTTTATTTTCTTACCCTTATCATCAAACATTGCTCTTATTCTTCCATAAGTTGAACCAACAATTATAGAATCTCCAGTGTTTAGTGTACCATTCTGTACAAGTAATGTAGCAAGAGGACCTCTACCTTTGTCAAGTTTACCTTCTACTACAGTTCCTTTTGCGCGTCTACTAGAATCCGCTTTTAACTCTAACATTTCTGCTGTAATTAAAACCATTTCAAGCAAAGTATCTATACCTTCTTTAGTATGAGCTGATACTGGAACACAAATTGTATCTCCGCCCCAATCTTCTGATACAAGACCATGTTCTGTTAGTTCTTGCTTAACTTTATCAGGATTAGCTCCTGGTCTATCCATCTTGTTTATAGCTACTATCATTGGCACCTTAGCCGCCTTACAGTGATTTATAGCTTCTTTAGTTTGTGGCATAATACCATCATCCGCAGCTACAACAAGTATAACTATATCTGTTATTTGTGCACCTCTTGCTCTCATTGCTGTAAATGCTTCATGACCAGGTGTATCTAAAAATGTAATTTTCTCATTATTAATATTAACAGTATACGCACCTATATGTTGTGTAATTCCACCTGCTTCTGTTTCAGTAACTTTAGCTTTTCTAATACAATCAAGTAGTGATGTTTTACCATGGTCAACATGGCCCATAACTGTAACAACAGCCGGTTTTTTATCTGTACCTAAATCAACTTCAATGTCTTCATCCTCAGCAATTTTACCTTCTTCTTCTTCTTTGAGAACTGCAACTGCGCCATACTTTTCTATTACTTTTTCTGCTGTATTAAAATCAATTTCTTGGTTCATTCCAGCCATAACACCTATAAAAATAAGTTGTTTTATTACTTCTACATAGGGTCTTTTTAACTTATCAGCTAAATCTTTAACTGTAATAGTATTTTCAATTACTACAAATTCATCATCTATTGCTTCAACCCCATTGTTACCATTTCCAAGTTCGTCTCTACCTTTTCTACCTCTTTTTCTAATAACAACTTTGTTAGCATCTTCATTTGCTAGGTTTTCATAGTGTTCTACTGTTTCATTTTTATTATCTTTAAGTCCTGAATTTTCGTCACTATAAAGTTCCTTTATTAACTCAGCATCTTCTTCCTCAATCACACTCATATGATTTTTGGCCTTTATACTAAACTCTTCGAATAGTACATTAATTAATTCTTTACTTGACACCTCTAACTCTTTTGCTAATTCATATATTCTGACTTTTGCCAAATCATTCACCCCCGAAATTTAATCTCTTCATCATTTTCATTCCATAAGCATAGTAGCTTATCACTCATTTTTTTATCATTTACACATACAACATTGATTTCTGCTCTGCCTAAGCACTTGCCTAGAACTTCATTTGGTACACCTTCTATAACTGGTATATTATTTTTAACACTTAATCTTTGAAACTTTTCTTTAGTATTTATGGAACTTTCTTCAGATAAAATTATAAGGGTTCCTTTTCTATGTGAAAGCGCCTCCTCACATTGATTGTAACCTTCAATAAGTTTGCCTGCTTTTTTAGTTAAACCTAAGAATTGAAAAAATTTATTATTCATTACTTATCTCATCCTTCAGTTTCCCATAAATTTCTTCACTTATTTTCCCGCCTAAATTTCGCTCTAATCTTTTTGTCTTAAAGGATTTTTCGAAGCATTCTATGTTCTTACAAACATATGCACCTCTACCTGGCTTTTTACCTGTTAAGTCTATGGAAATCTCACCTTCTTTATTACGCACTATGCGCAATAATTCTTTTTTACATTTCATTTCCATACAACCTGTACACATGCGCTGAGGTATTTTTTTAACCTTCATAAAGCATCACCTACTCTTCAGTAATAGTTTCAATTACTTGATTTTCAATAACTTCACTTACTTCCATGTTATAATTAGCTTGAGTTCTGCTCTTAATGTCAATTTTCCAACCTGTAAGTCTAGCCGCTAATCTAACATTCTGACCTTCTTTTCCAATTGCTAAAGATAACTGATTATCTTCCACTATGACCTTTGCAGACTTAGAAGCCTCTTCAACTACTACATTTAATACTTTTGCAGGGCTTAATGAGTTGGAAATATACTCTTCTGACTTCTTGCTCCACTTAATAATATCGATTTTCTCATTTCTTAGTTCATTTACTATATTTTGAACTCTAGTGCCTTTTGGTCCAACACAAGCTCCCATAGCATCAACATTTTCGTCATTTGAATATACTGCAATTTTAGTTCTTGAACCTGCTTCTCTTGAGATACTTTTTATTTCAACAACTCCACCGAAAATTTCCGGTACCTCCAGTTCAAATAATCTTTTTACTAAACCTGGATGAGTTCTCGATACTCCTATTTGAGCACCTTTAGTAGTATTTTTAACTTCAACAATATATAGTTTTAGTTTTTCATTAAAGTTATATTCTTCCCCGGGCATTTGCTCATTAGCTCCAAGCACAGCTTCAATTTTCCCTAAATCTATAAATACATTTCCTCTATCTTTTCTTATAACGCTTCCTGTAATAATATCGAATTCTTTGGTTATAAATTCATTGTAGATGATATTTCTTTCTGCCTCTTTAATTCTTTGAATAACCACCTGTTTCGCGGATTGTGCAGCTATTCTCCCAAATTTTCTTGGAGTAACTTCAATATCAACAGTATCCCCAATTTGGTATCTTGGGCTATATTCCTTAGCTTCCTCTAGTGATATTTCATTTACATCCTCAAATACCTCTTCTACAACTATTTTTTGACCATAAACATGTATTTCTCCAGTTTCTCTATTCATCGATACTTTTACATTTTGGCTATTATTGGATAACGTAGCATAATTTTTCTTATATGCTGCAACTAATGCATCTTCAATAGTTTCAAAAAGTAATTCTTCACTGATTCCCTTTTGATCTACAATTTCTCTCAATGCTTCAATAAATTCCTGATTCATTTTAACTTCCTCCTTACAGCACTGGTTTCAAACTCACAATGGAAATCTTTTCTCTTGGAATAGCTATATTATTCCCATCATATTGAATTTCTATTTGCGCATCAGAAAATCCTAACAAATTGCCCTCAAGTTTCTTCTTGCCCTCATATAGACTATTTAAATCAACTAACACATTTTGACCTAAGTATTTTTCTAGGTGAATATCATCATACAAAATTCTCTCAATTCCTGGAGAAGATACTTCTAAATAGTAACTATCAGTTATTGGGTCTTCTACATCTAGTATTTCACTTGTGGCTCTGCTTACTTTTTCGCAATTTTCTAAAGATATTCCATTTGAACTATCTATATAAATTCTCAAAAAATTCTCTC
>CALJTN010000370.1 GCA_937976175.1 uncultured Clostridiaceae bacterium
ACTTGAATTCTTAGGTGCATTTTTAGATAAGTCAAAGAATAAGGTTAGAGGAAAAGCTGTAGAATTAAATACAGAAGATTCTACAACTAAGATATTTGTTATACCAACAAATGAAGAATTAGTAATTGCAAGAGACACTGAGGCTTTAATAAAATAAAATTATTGTTAATTTCTATGATAAATAATTCTTGACTTTTTACTGCATTGTTTATATAATAGTCTGTGTTTGATATAAGTAAAAAACAATTCAGTTAGGAGGGACGCAGAAGCTTTGCTCGAGCTGTATAATTTTTTTATACAAGGTATAAAGAGTTTCTTTATATGAGAACAAACTAATAGTACTTAGTTTTTCAGAGTGGATAGTATGGTAATAGATGTTTCGGAAATATTTAGCAATAAGAACACAAGAAAAGAAATTCATTTAGATTTAGACATAGATAAGTTTTACTATGAAAATGAATTTATACAATTTTCTAAACCAGTTAAGGTAGATTTAATTTTAAAACCTATTGGTGATGAAATTGATTTAACTGGAAGTATTGAGACAGAACTATTACTTGCTTGTTCTAGGTGTCTTGAGACCTTTTCTAATTCAATAAATATTGAATTAAATGAAAGATTGTCGAAAACTCTACAAAGCGAAGATGAGGATATTATTTTTATAAAAAATGATAGATTAGATTTAAATGAAATTGTGGAAAATAATATCATTTCTATGTTGCCTATAAAAAGACTTTGTAATAAAGATTGTAAAGGCTTATGCCATCAGTGTGGAATCAACCTAAATCACAACACATGTAAATGTGGAGCTGATGATATTGATCCAAGGTTGGCAAAATTGAAAGAAATGTTTTTAACTGATTAAGGAGGTGTTACAATGGGAAATCCAGCTAGAAGATTCTCAAAAGGTAGAAGAGATTCTCGAAGAGCGCAAACATTTAAACTTGGTTTACCAGGAATAGTTGAGTGCCCTCAGTGCCACGACATGAAACTTGCTCACAGAGTATGTAAAAACTGTGGATATTACAAAAATAGAGAAGTTGTTTCAACTGAGAAATAATAAAAAGAAAGTCGAAAGACTTTCTTTTTATTATTTAAAAATAGTAATAGTAAATGAAATATAATTATCTTTGCATTCTGATATTATTAACACTAGAAATATTTGCACGTTATAGTATATAATATAAACAAATATATATATAATCAAAGTGAGGGTTTAAAATGGTAGTTGTTGTAGATGGAATGGGTGGGGATTTTTCTCCAAATGCTGTGGTTGAAGGTTGCGTTGCGGCTATAAAAGAATATGACATAGATATATTAATAACTGGTCCACAGGATTTAATTGAACAAGAATTGAAAAAGTATAACTATGAGTGTAATAGAATAAGAATTGTTGATGCTAAAGAAGTTATTGATACAAATGAACACCCAGTAATGGCTGTTAAGCGTAAAAAGGACTCTAGTTTAGTAAAAGCTTTAAGCCTTGTAAAGAGTGGAGAGGCAGATGCTATTATTTCAGCTGGAAGTACTGGAGCTTTTTTAGCTGGATGTACGCTTATAGTAGGGAGAATAAAGGGGATAGATAGACCGGCCTTGGCGCCAGTAATGCCAGGAAAAAAAGGACCTTTTATGATAATTGACTGTGGGGCAAATGCAGAATGTAAGCCTCATTATTTAGTACAATTTGGTCTCATGGGAAAAATATATTTTGAAAATATTCTTAAAACAGCTAACCCATCTGTGGGTCTTGTGAATATAGGAACTGAAGAAGAAAAGGGTAATGAACTTTCAAAATCAGCCCATAAGTTACTAAAAGAAGCTAACTTAAATTTTGTAGGAAATGTAGAAGCTAGAGAGATTCCAGCTGGAGACGTTAATGTTTTGGTTTGCGATGGATTTGTAGGAAATGTAATTTTAAAACTGTATGAGGGCGCAGTTGCCAACATATTTGATATATTAAAAACAGGTATAATGAGTTCCTTTAGAACAAAGCTTGGAGGAATGCTATTAAAACCTGTGTTTAAGAAGTTTAAAAAGGATTTTGATTACAAAGAATATGGTGGAGCTGCTTTCCTTGGGGTAAATGGTATCTGCATAAAGGCTCACGGAAGTTCAGATGGGAAAGCTTTTAAAAATGCCATTAAGCAAGCTACAATATTCTATGAAAACAAAGTTGTGGATAAATTAAAAGTAGAAATTGAGAAACTATAATGAAATTAAGAAATATAAAATTAATAGTTGATAAGTTAATAAAAACCTATTAATATTATATAATGTAGAGCTATAGTTTATAAAGTTATAATTTATAGCAAATAGTTATTATGTGCATTAGAGAAACGCAAGGAGGTGAAAATGTTATGTTTGAAAAGATTAGAGCGTGTATAGCATCTCAATTAAGCATAGATGAAGAAGAAATAAAAATGGAATCATCTTTTATGGATAATCTGGGCGCTGATTCTCTTGATATTGTAGAATTGATTATGGCCTTAGAAGAAGAGTACGATATAGAAATTCCTGATGAAGATGTTGAAAAGATTACCACTGTTGGCGATGTAGTAGAATATATTAAAGCCCGCACTGAAGAATAATGTAAGGCTCCGCAGTACTGCGGGCCTTTAGCTTTTTCAAGCTTATTTTTGAATTTACTATAGAAATTAGCTATAAAAGACAATTAGCAAGCATGTTAGGTTACTCTGAGGATCTCCCAGAAACTAGGTACTATATTTTGGATGATCCAGTAAATTGAATAATAAACTTGAAGAATTTTTGTAGATGATTATGAAAACAATAATAAAAAGTGTGGGTATAGATGAAAATATTCAAATAAACTTCCGAAAAGGAGTAATGACTATGAAACATGATATAAAGTTACAGGACCTTGAGAGAGAACTGGGATTGAATTTTAGTAATAAGGAGCTATTTAAAATCGCAATAACCCATAGTTCTTATGCCAATCAGAAAAAAAAGGTTGAATTTAATGAAAGACTTGAGTTCTTAGGTGATTCTGTATTGCAGCTGATAATATCTGAATACTTATATACTCATTTTGCTGAAAAGCCTGAAGGATATTTAACTAAAATGAGATCGCTAATCGTTTGTGAGAATTCATTGCATGATATGGCTAATAGCTGGAATCTTGGAGTGTACATG
Organism: uncultured Clostridiaceae bacterium; assembly: GCA_937976175.1. Classification (GTDB taxonomy): domain Bacteria; phylum Bacillota; class Clostridia; order Clostridiales; family Clostridiaceae; genus Clostridium_AD. The sequence goes on from CALJTN010000370.1 coordinate 3,151, forward strand.
AATATGAGCAAAGGTGAAGAGCTTACTGGTGGAAGAAATAGAATATCAATATTGGCTGATTGTGTTGAGGCTATAATTGCTGCTATATATTTAGATAAGGGAATAGAATATTCTAAGGCATTTATACTTAATAACTTTAAAGCCACTATCGAGAAAGCAACTAGAAATGAGATAATATTAGATTATAAGACTAAACTTCAAGAAATTTTGCAACAAAATGGAGAAGTAGATATTTGCTACGAACTTGTAAAATTTGAAGGTCCGCCACATAAAAGGAAATTCTTTGTTGACTTATTAATAAATAATTGTGTAAAAGGCTCAGGACAAGGTTATAGTAAAAAAGAAGCAGAACAAAATGCTGCCAAGGAAGTTATGGAGAGCGGGGAGGCTATGCATGAGTAATTTGCATTACATTATCCCAATTTTTGTTCCACACGAGGGGTGCCCACATGACTGTGTATTTTGTAATCAAGATAGCATAACGGGCACAGGAGCAAAAGTTGATGCTATGCATGTGGAGAAAACGATAACTGAATATCTACATACTATAAATAATGATGATGCCATTATTGAGGTATCTTTTTTTGGAGGAACCTTCACAGCTATAAAAATAGAAAAACAAATAGAACTTTTAACTGTTGCTAAGAAATTTAAAGATAATAATAAAATAAAATTTATTAGACTATCTACGAGACCGGATTATATTGATGATAATGTACTAAGCAATCTAAAAAAGTATTCTGTAGATATTATAGAACTGGGGGTTCAATCCTTAGATGAAGAAGTTTTGATGAAATCTGGAAGAGGTCATAGTGCATATGATGTTGAGTGCGCTTCAAAACTTATAAAGCAGTATGGTTTTATCTTAGGTCATCAAATCATGATAGGACTACCGGGGGATGATAAAGATAAAGACATTGAGACTGCAAGGAGAGTTATTGAACTTAAACCTGATATTTGTAGAATATATCCTGCACTTATAATTAAAGATACACAGATGGAGCAGATGTATATAGAAAAGAAATTCAAACCTTACTCATTAAATCAAGCGGTAGATATAAGTAAGGCTATATATATTATGATGATTGCAAATGGAATAAATGTGATTAGGATAGGGTTACAGCCAACTGAAGAGATTTCGGAAGGCAAGGAGTTAGTTGCAGGACCTTTTCATCCTGCATTTAGAGAGCTTGTTGAAGGGAGCATATATAATGATTTATTATATGATGCTATCATAAGTAATTTTAAAAATGATCTTAATTCTAATAAGGTTCTAGTGAAGATAAATCCCAAAGACATTTCAAAGCTTTATGCTAATGGAAAAAGTTTTTTTAACGACATAAAAAAACAAATAGCTACAATTATAATAGATGTAGCTCAAGATGCTACTATTAAACGTGGAAGTGTTAGTGTATGCAAAGAAGAAAAATGTATGATTATGACTATATACGAATACGCCTCTATAAAGTATAAAGAAGGATATTGATTTATTGTATAGAATATACTCTCTATGGTCCTTGTAACGACGAATTCTGTAGGGGGTAGTATGTATGGAAGTATTAAAGGTATCAGCGAGTTCACAACCTAAATCAGTAGCGGGAGCATTAGCGTCGGTATTAAGGGGAAATTCAGTTGCGCAGTTGCAAGCTGTAGGAGCAGGGGCTGTTAATCAAGCTGTAAAAGCTATTGCCATTACTAGAGGGTTTGTTGCACCAAATGGTATTGATTTAGTAGTAGTTCCTGCTTTTGTGGAAATATTAATAGATGGAGAAGAAAGAACAGCTATAAAATTCATTGTTGAGTCAAGATAAGGAAAGCCGTGCATGCACGGCTTTTTAAATTTATTTATAATTGAGTCTAGTAATTGATATTTTTATATAAATACTATAAACTAGATAATATAACAAAGTTCAAAATTAAATATATAATTTTAATCCTTTATCATATTAAATAAATATATATTATGTGAAAGGAATTTATAGTAGTATATATGATTTTCATATTAAAGGAAATTATAAAAGTAAAAATATGAGGTGAAGTATGAATAAGAAAAAAAGAGAAAAACAAACAAAAATATTAATTTACGGTATCATTATAATTTTCACTTTGGGTTTTTTGTTGCCAATGTTATCTAGGTAAAATAGGAGAGTGTTTCCATGTTCTTAAAATCTATTGAAATGAGAGGATTTAAATCCTTTGCAGATAAAACAGAATTAACCTTTAAAAAGGGAGTTACAGCAGTAGTAGGACCTAATGGTAGTGGCAAAAGTAATATCTCTGATGCTGTTAGGTGGGTTCTTGGAGAACAAAGCGTAAGAAATCTCAGAGGAGATAAAATGGAGGATGTTATATTCGCAGGCACACAGTTTAGGAAACCTGTTGGTCTTGCACAGGTTTCTTTGACTTTAGATAACACTGACTCCGAACTTGATATTGATTATTCACATGTAACTATATCAAGAAGATTGTATCGTTCTGGAGAAAGTGAATATTTAATTAATAATACATCCTGCAGATTAAAAGATGTTCAACAACTTTTCATGGATACGGGAATAGGTAAAGAGGGATACTCCATTATAGGTCAAGGTAAAATTGATGCTATTTTAAGTGGAAAACCTGAAGAAAGAAGAAAATTGCTTGAAGAGGCTGCGGGAATTGTTAAGTTTAAGAGTAGGAAAGAAGAAGCTGAAAAAAGGCTTGACAGTACCGAACAGAATTTAATTAGAATAAAGGATATTTTAGGTACCTATGAAGAAAGACTAGAACCATTAATGAATGAAAGTGAAAAGGCTAAAAGTTTTTTGAGGTTCTCCGAAGAGCTAAAAGGCAAAGAAATTAGTATAATTATGGATTTCATAAATAAGGTTGAAGAAAAAATTAAAAACTTAAATGAAGAATGTACTAAATTGAATACTGAAGTTGTAAGAATTACAGAAGAGAAAAACCAGTTTAAAAAAGATGTTGAATACTGGAACAGCGAATTTGAAAAATTTGAAAATAAAAACCAAGAAGAAAAGCAAGTATACTATAACAATAAGCTAACTTATCAAAATAGTGTGTCCGAAATAAATGTTCTAAATGAAAGAGTGGGGAATTTAGTAAAACTCATTGATAAAACAACAAATGAGAGACATAGCATTGAAAAGAAATTACTAGATTTAAATAATAATCGTAATGGATTGGAAAATGCACTAAATAATATAAGAAATACTCAAATAGAAATAGAAAAAAAGATAGAAGTTGATGAAATACAAATTAGAAATATTCAAGAAAATATTGCAACTGAGAGTGATGAAGCGAAGAATCTGAAACAAGAGGAGCAAAGTAGCAATGAGAAAACTATCTTTATTACTAATAGCTTATTAATATTAAATAATAATATAGAAAGCTCTAAAGCAAGAATAGATACTTTGAAAAACACTATTGAAAACTTTAGTAATTCAATAAAAAGTAATACAACTACAAAAATAATGCTTGAAAGTCAGATGGAGGAATTTAAACATAAAATAATCCATTACGAAAGTAACCTTCAAGAAAATAAACAAGAAATCAATAAACTTCAAAACAGTTTGACCGCTGATGAAGGAACTATGAGGAATTGTAGTTTTAAAATAAGTAAAGCAGAAGCTAATTTTAATGTGCTAACTTCTCTGGAAAAAAAACACGAGGGTTATAATAAGTCAGTAAAAAACCTAATGCAGCACGTAAATGAAGGTAAAATAGGCAACATTAATGAGTGTTTTGTACTCGGAGAAATTATAAAGGTTGAAAAGAAATTAGAAATAGCTATAGAAATTGCTTTGGGTAGCACTATATCCCATATAATAACTAAAGACGAAACCATTGCAAAAACATTAATTACGTATTTAAAAGAAAATAGCCTTGGAAGAGCAACTTTTCTGCCTTTAAATATTATTAAGGGTAAAAAACTGGAAATTGATAATGGAACTAAAAACGATGCTGGTTTTATTGGAGTAGCGAGTGAACTTATAGGCTATGATAAGAAGTTTAAAGAAGTTATGGACTTTATTCTAGGTAGAACAATTATATGCAAAGATATGGATTCAGCCCTGCAAATATCTAAAGGTAATAGCTATAGATATAAAATTGTTACACTGTCAGGAGAGGTAGTAAACCCTGGCGGGTCCTTAACTGGAGGAAGTGTATATTCGAAGACTTCAAGTGTAATTGGTAGAAAACGGGAGATTGAGGAGCTGGCTGTGGATTTAAATAGGCTGAAAAATGAGTCGATTATTTACTTAGAAAAAATAAAACAAAGCAAGTCTGAAATTTTAAGATTAGATGAAGAAAACTTAAATTTAAAGGATAGTATTCACTTTGAAAATATTGAAGTAACTAAGCTGGAAGCTAGAATAAATGCAATAGAAGATGAAACTGTTAGATTGAAAAATAATGTGGTAGATTTAAATACTGAAAGATTGGCAGAAGAGAATAAACTTAAATTGGACAAGGAGGAAGTAGAAGAAAAGAATGCAGCTGTTGCTAAATTTACCCTTAGAAAAGACGAGATACAGCAAAGTCTTAGTAAAGTTGAGTTTAAATTAAAGGATAAGTTGCAAAACATAGATGATATAAAAGAATCTATCATTGATGCAAAGGTAAAAAAAGCTCAAATTGATGAAGGGATACATAATAGGCGCTCTGAAATTCAAAGATTAAATGA
>CALJTN010000371.1 GCA_937976175.1 uncultured Clostridiaceae bacterium
CAGTACAGTGACCAAAATGCCTCTATTAAGTTTTGCTTAGTTTGTGCTGTTACCTCTGGTTGCTTATTCAATTTATTCCTCTCCTTTAAATCATCATCTGCGAAGCTGTTCATCTTCTTTGAAGCTGCAATATTAACAACTTTGGAAGCAGATTTAGACTTCAACCTGCGAAAACTTCCTATACCGAGCAACTGCCACTTATAAAAGGTGGTAGACTTGGAGCTTCCAAAATGTTGTTAAATCCGACACTTAATATCATATTGTTGGTTGATGGCATGTAAAAACATGAGTATACTATGAATATACAACAAGTTGTTGGATAATACAAGAGGAGATGAAATAATATATGATTACAATTCTTTGTGCAGGTTCACGTGGTGATTTTCAACCATATTTAGCTCTAGCAATGGAGCTTAAGAAATTAGGTAAAGAGGTACGCATAACTGGAATGAGAGAATTTGAAAGCTTCATTGAAAGCTACGGTATAGATTTTTATCCCATTCAAGCTGACTTTAAATCCCTTAATGTGGATGAGAAGATGCTTAAGGAAGCTCAAACAGCGGACAACCCTTTAAAAATGCTACTAACCTTTAACAAAATGAAAAAATACGGAGTTAGCATAGCTAATGAATATTATGCCGCCTGTGAAGGAAGCGAATTAATCATTTATCATCCTGGTTGCACCTTGGGATATTTTGCTGCTGAAAAACTAGGTATACCTTCTATCTTAGCTTCACCATTCCCTATGCATAAAACAGTGGAGCAGACCTCTGTTATTCAGTATGGACGAATTAAGCCTACACCCTTTAAAAACATTATCAGCTACCATATGCTTCAAGGTATGCTTTGGCTAGCATCTAAAAGCTCTGTCATAGGTTTTTGGAAAGAAACATTTGGAGGTAAGCCAAAAGGATTTGGGAAACCCTACGAACGTCACACTAGTAAACAAAATCCTGCTGTTATTTCATGTAGTAATTTTGTCTTTAATAGACCAAGTGACTGGAATGAGAACATTCACCAAAGTGGTTACTGGTTTGTGGAAGAAAAAACGGATTATGTGCCTTCAAAAGAGTTATCAGCTTTCTTAGGTTCCGGTGAAAAGCCAGTTTATATTGGGTTTGGTAGTGTTTTTCACGCAGATCAGAAGGATGCTATGTCCAAATTAATCGTAGATGCACTGACCAAAAGTGGTAAGCGTGGTATTATTTGCGGTATGGGTAAAATAGATAATCTTCCGAGTAATGTAATCGCCATTAATAGCATACCTCATTCCTGGCTTTTTGAAAGAGTTGCAGCGGTATGCCATCATGGTGGTGCAGGAACAACCGCAGCAGGCTTTATGGCTGGTGTTCCAAGTATTATAATACCTTTTTCTAACGATCAATTTGCTTGGGCTCATAGAGCTTATGACTTAGGGGTTGGTTCAAAACCCATTCCTGCAAAGACACTTACCTCTGACAATCTTGCCATGGCAATGCATTTTGCCCTTCAAGACAACATTAAAGCAAAGGCCAAAACACTAGCAAAAAATATTGCTACTGAAAATGGGGCATTAGATTGTGCAAAAGTAATTGTTGCAAGCCTAGAGAGGTAATAATAATGGAAAAGATGAATAATTGGAAGAAAAATTTTTTCACCATTTATACCGGCCAAGCATTTTCACTTTTAAGTTCAAGCGCAGTGCAGTTCTCCATTATTTGGTGGATAACGATGCAAACAGGATCTGCACTTCCTCTTACAATTGCAAGTGTTGTTGGTCTGATGCCTCAGGCTATAATAGGGCCTTTTGCAGGCGTTTGGATAGACCGATATAATCGCAAAATGATTATGATTATTGCGGATAGTACAGTAGCGATTTCCAGTTTCATATTGGGTATATCCTTCTTTTTTGGCACACCATCACTAGTATTTATTTATGCTATTCTGTTTTTTAGAGCTTTAGGCGAAACCTTCCATAAGCCTGCAATGCAAGCAGCCATTCCTCAGCTTGTTCCCGAAAGCGAGCTTACAAAGGCAGGTGGTCTTGGTCAAATGGTTACATCAGCCTGTTCTATGATAGGCCCAATGCTTGGTGCCTTATTAATGAGCATGACTACGCTCCAGTATGTGATGATTGTGGACATTGTTGGAGCCTCTTTAGCTGTATTAACCCTTTCTAGAGTAAAAATTGCTAAGCACAAAGTCAATTCGAAGGGAAAACTTAGCGTCCTAGGGGATATGAAGCTAGGCCTTAAAGCCATCAAAGCCAATAAAGCTTTGATGAGAGCATCTATACCTGTACTGCTTTCTACCATTGTATTTGTTCCCCTTGGAACCCTTTTACCACTAATGGTTAAATTATATTTTAACGGTACTGCATGGCACAACGGGATTGTCCAAGCACTATTTTCAAGCGGCATGTTAATAGCTGCATTAATCATTGGTGTCACCGGTGGATTTAAGAAACAATTTTTTATGATTTCCCTTGGTATATTTTTAATGGGTATATGCTCTTTAATAGGTGGCATGCTACCTGCAAGTGGATTCTGGCTATTTTGCATCATTGTTTTCCTTATGGGAACAACCGGTATGCTTTCCAATATACCCTTCACTGCTTATATTCAAAAGACAGTACCAGAGGAAAACTTAGGCAAAGTTATATCCCTTATCACTAGTATTATGAGTTTCGCCGCGCCTGTTGGTATGTTTATTGCAGGCCCTGTGTCTGAGTTAATTGGTGTGAACAATTGGATGATTTTCGCTGGAGTATTAATGCTTTTTGTAGGATTAATATGTTACTTTTTAACTAGACAATTTGATATTAAGATGCTAAGAGAGGTGAGTGCTCATGAATAGTAGAATAGTGAAAGTAGGTAAGATACTTATATCATTTATATTAATGAGTTTATCTCCCTTTGTAGTAATCGGAATCGTTGGTGCTATGTACGTTATTGTTCAACTGATTAATGGATTAACACTAACAGCTAGCATAAGTTCTTTTAAAGGCATACTAGTAGGCCTAGTACCATATTTTTCGTATTTAACAGCAGTGCCCGTCATCTTGATTTTGGTAACCTTTATTTTAAAAAAAAGAAGTGAAGTTCGTGGGAAAGTTAGAGACCCGGACAGAAAAATATAAAATAAAAGTGCAGATAAAAGGGAATTCCTTAGAATTCCCTTTTTAGTTATGATAATTTTATTTTAGCCTTGCGCATATTTACCATATAAATTTTGACCACCTGATGCTGAGCTTTGATTTCCGTGAATTGGTGCTCTTTTAGAATTTTTTTGACTTGAAGATTTTGCTCTTTTTTCTTCAATAATTTTTTTCATCATTTCCATGCTTTTGTTCATATCTTTTTTCATATATTTACCTTCTTTATCTTTATTTTTTACATCTTTTACCCTTTGGTATATCTTGTAGTTATTCTAGCTAATTAATACTCATAATGAATATTTTCAAGCTATAGTTTTTATTTTACTAATCTATTATATCTTAAAAACAGCCCTTTGAGTAGCACCTATTAAGTAATATATGTTTTACTCATAAATATATATATAACCTTATAATTTTTAGGATTGTAAAATTCTAAAAGGAGAATTGCCTTTAGTCTATAAAATGAGAATAAGGCCCACCCTTGGTAAGCCTTACTACACAGTATCTTATATGTTTATATTTTTAATGTTAGCAACTAAGGCTTCTCTTAAAGTATCTATTATTTTCTTTGTTCTATCTTTATCAGGTATACTCTCTAAGCTCTCAGTCTTAATAACTACTCCCTTGATTAATATTCTATATTCATTTGCATTCAAATCACTCATATCTCTAATTCTTACAAGGGGTATTTCTTCCTTATATTTATCCTCAAGCTCAACCCTTAGCTGCTTAACTGAACTTATTAATTCTTCACAGATATTGCACACATTTATTCCAAATTCTATGGTAATTACCTCTCCTACATATTGACTCACTTCAATCATCCTTCCTAACTTTTTATTAATGTACACTTGTTCATTTAGAACTTTCCGGAAATTAACTTGAGCTGCACCTTGTTCCTTACGAATTTTTATAATTGATGAAACCACCTTTTTAAAATAAATTAAATTATTTATATCATCTTGTATTTTGATTAATTTACTACAAAAAATTTTACTTATAGAATCATCATTATCAGTAAATAGAATTTCCTTTATTTCACTAAGATTAAAGTCTATTCCCCGTAAAAGTATAATTTGTTCTAACCTTTGCAATGCCACATTATCGTAATACCTATAATTAGAACAATCATCCCTTATGCATTTTATAAGGCCAATATCTTCATAATATCTCAGCGTCCTTTTAGTTATGTCGTATTTAGTTGCAACCTCATTAATCTTCATAAGTCTGTCCATATTTGCTACTCCTATAAAATTATAAATAGTATTGGTTTCAAGAAGAACTTCTTAAATTAAGTATAAACTATAACGTGGCGTGAATGTCAATAGCAACATTAATTTAACACATAATAGAATGTCTATATATAGAATTATAACTCTACCTGAATTTCTTTAATATTCATGGCTTTTCCACCTACTCGAACTCTTTCTATTTCTCCATCTTTAAGCACAAGTGATGCTAATATTTCTGATGGCATATTCATTGTATAGCCTTGCTCCATTACAATATTCTCTGTCTCAGTCCCTGAAATCTTTTTATACTTATAAAGATAGGAACTTAAAGCACCATTAGCAGTACCACATGCGGACTCTTCTGGAATACCATATAGTGGTGCTAAATTCCTGCAATGAGCTGTTCCACCCAATGTTTCAAGGGTAAACAAATGATATCCGATGACATTATATTTGCTACTCACCTCAGCTACTTTATCCATGTCCGGCACAGTCCGCTCAAGGATTTCTAAGTTCCTTAGGGGCACCATAATATCACGCATGCCTGTGGAAACAATTTGTGGATGAAGGTCTTCTGAAAGCTCCTCTGCTTTGATATTTAGAGAGGCTGCAATTTCATCCCTATTAATCACTTCATAAAACTGGGGCCTCGCTTGGTCCATCATAATTAAATGGTCCCGTGTAACCTCAACATTTAAAATACCCGCTCTCGTTTCTTGTGTATAGACACCAGGCTCAATGATTCCATGTTCCACCATTAAGTAAAATGCC
>CALJTN010000372.1 GCA_937976175.1 uncultured Clostridiaceae bacterium
GTCAAATGTTAAGTTGAAAGCTTTATGTAAATGTCTAATTATAATTTCCATATAATCTTGCCCCTTTCAGTATCTTTTTGTTTCATTTCGTATATAAGAAATATTTGGTACTATGTCAAGAAAAAGAAAGATGCGACAAAACATTAAATATAAATTTATGTTATATCAACCCTTTAAATTAAAGCTTATAACTTCATATATTCAGATTTAAGAATTGCATATTCATATGTATCTTTCCAAATCGGCCTACCTTTTTCATCAGTAAAGAAAAAAATATTCTGAAGCAATATTCCCTCTCTTCTCATTCCAACATTTTCAAGTAACTTCCAAGAACGAATATTTTTAGGATCACATTGCGCAACAACCCTTCTTACGTTTAGACTTAAAAAAGCATATTTCATCAGTTCAAGTAGGCTTTCTGAAGCATACCCATTTCCCCAGTACTTTTCATTAAAGACGTAGCCAACTTCCCATGTTTCGAAGTCTCCTTTAGAAAAAAATAAATTACCTATCAATTTCCCACTTCTCAAACATACGGCAAGAAATTTTTCATCACCCACGCGCCTTTTTGCTTCTCCAAAAGCTTCATCTTTTGTAAATGGCTTAAATGGCTCAAATTCCAGCACTTTTGGATTAGAAAAGTATTCATATAAATCTTCACCATCATTTTCTGAAAATCTTCTTATTATCAATGGCTCTGTATTTAATTCTATCATGTTTACCTCCCACAAATTACTATTTACTCAGTTATTTTACCCCTTTCGTACATCACACTATTTTACTAATCACACTTACTCTTCATTTTACAATTCCCTAAAACCTTTCTGATAGTAAACTCTTCAATAGAGCTAAAATTTCAAATAAAGTTTCTTACTCCATACACCTATGACCCTTAGCGCGACGCCGCTTAGGGTCATAGGTGTGCTTTGCAATCTTCTCATGCAAAGCGAATTGGAGTATTTTGTTTATGTGCCGTTCCGTCATCGCTAAACTTTGATTTATTTCTAACTGTTAAACGTCAAATTATAACTAATTGAAACGTCATTTTATTTCTATTGTAAGTAGGTAATTTACGTCAGATTATACCTATAAAATCACTTTATCAATAAGAAAAAATCATTTTATTAATAAAATTCCTTTTAGCCGGTAGGCTATTTTTATATAAAAAAGAGTAGCAGTAATAGCTACCCAAGTATGTTAGTTTAAATCAATATGTTCAGCGACAGCTTGTAAGGCGTGAGCCACAGTTATTGCATCTACTTTGTTCATAATTGCGCTTAAGCGTTCAGAGTTCCAGAATAAATCTTTTAAGGTAGAAAGATGACAGCCTACATCATAATCAGGAATACAAGCAAAATTGCCATAATTTGTGTTGCCTAGAACTACAATAAATCCACTTCTACTTTCAATTTTAAACTCATAGTGACTTCCAAATTTAGTCAAGTTAGTTATCCTTCCAGGCCAGTTTTCTGTTTTTTTGCCTTTTTTCATTGTACACTCAAATTTAATTGGCATAGATACTCCTCCTAAAAATAATCTACGATTAACGAAGCGATATTTCATTGGCGGCAGCCATTATTATGTCCGTGTCAATTATTGTTTTTTCGTGCTGTGCACCTATTATTAAAGCTTTTGTTAATATAATATTTAAACGTCTTATAGAGCCAGCGCAGCTTCTATATGCAGCTAAAATGGCATTGTTATCAATGATTTCAGAAGAAGCACTTGAGAGAGAGAGTCTAGAATGAATATATTCTATAGCCTCAGTTTCTGAAAGCCCTTCAAAATCATAGTTTATTATGATCCTTTGCTTTAATGCTTCATGTATCTGTTTTTCTAGGATGTTATTGAGTATAGGTTGACCTATTAAAACCAGTGAAAAACAATCCTTTGAGTCCATAGAAAAATTCATAAGTAGTTTTAAATCCTTCAATATATCGTTACTCAAATACTGTGCTTCATCCCATACGAGTATGTAATTGATGCGCTTATCACTGCTCATGCTTTCCATATAGTCTTTTATACTTTTAAACATGTCTGACTTGCGAGAGCAAGGTTCAAGTCCTAAAGAGATACAAAACTGACGATAAAACTCAGTGGTAGTTACAGTGGTAAGGCAAAGATATATAACCTTTGTTAAATTCGGATTGACTTTCTTCGCGAAACATCTTAAAGCAAAAGTTTTTCCACTACCAGGCGAAGCCGTAAATAATCCAATACCTCTTGTTTCATTAAGATAATCAAGTCTTGATATCATTTCTTTTAAATCCCTTGAAATATATGCATCTTTTTCTTTAATGCCTTTTTCAAAAGGGTTTAAGGTCATACCATAAAATTGTTTAAACATATTTAACACCATCCTTTGAATAGTCTATATTAAGTGAATTTTTACGTTTGGTTTTACCATTTTCAACCTTATTTGTTTTTCTAATGCTATACTTAATGTTTTCATAATAAATATAGGCACTATCCATGTCATCAGGTAGATATCGCACTTCAACCTTTTGTCTTATAAATTGCATAGGTACATCATAAGAGGTTTTATCAATGCTTATAGTTGCATCATTATTTACTCTCCGTTGTACGCGATTCATGAAGCAATTATCTAGCCATTCACTGTCAGATGCTGCTTTTACACGAACTAAATCGCTCTTATATCTATCAATAGGGCGCTCATTTGTAGAAGAATGAATAGTTATGTTATGCTTATTAATATAGGTAAATAATTCATCATTTAGCTCCGCTAAGGAGGAAATACATTCTACATCTAAAGCATTTAGCCATCTGCTTTTTAATGTTCTGAAATTCCTTTCTACCTTTCCTTTTGATGCTCCATCTCTTACCATTGTGTGGAGCTCTACTATTCCAAGAGAGCCGCATATAAGGCTTAATTGCTCATTTTTGTACGGAGAACCATTATCGAGGTAAATCTTATTAGGAATTCCATACCTAGCGACAGCTTCTTTAAGCACTTTTTGAAAGTTATAGGAGTTATCATTATAAAAGAATCTACCGCCTACTATTAGCCTAGACTTATCATCTATTAGCATGATTAAGTATGTCCTCCTACACTCACCATTTTCAGTTATATACGGACCATAACACGTATCACCTTGGTACATGCCCGTTGCAAACTCTTCTTCAAAAGCTTTTCTATCTTTCATGTTGATACATCTAGCAGATTTAAGGTCATTATTTTTAATAAATCTTTGAACTGTAGATATTGATACATCTTTTTCGTTAATGAAGCCATCTTCGATGAGTTTATGATATATAAGCGTGGCATTAATTCTAGGAAAGGTATTTTTTAATGTGTATATCTGCTCTATGGCTACATCACTTAGCTTTCTAGTTTGCCCTATATCGCTACGCGTCTTCGGAAGAAGGGCATCAAAACCAAATCTATTATAGTCTGATTCCCAATTAGATAGTGTTCCTGGGCTATACAAAACTGAATTACCGTTAGGTAATTTTACAGGAATAGTAGAAACACGCCTATAATAAGCAATTTTAGATTTTTCAGTAAAAGTATTATTTATAGCAGGGGCTATTAGTGCTAATCTAATAGATGCTATTTCGATCATTTCTTTGTTATTCACTTATCATCACCTCTAAAAAAATGGTATCACATGGGTATTTCAATGACCATTATCGTATTAAGTGGTATATATAAATTAAAATGAAGGAAATATGATTATAGTTAAATTATGATGTTCCTTGAAAAAATGATGAGCCATTTTGATTGAAGAATTTTATTATGAAGTTCTCAGTTTCATCAAAAGAACTATTTATGATATGCTGTACAAAACTTAAGTTTGAAATAAGCTTGTCCTCTAAAAGACCAAACCATACCTGTTTATGTTCTTTAAACTTCCTTAAAATTCGATAGAATGTAGATATAGCAATACCATAATGTTCACACATAGCTTCCACAGAGTGATATTTATGTACAAGATAGTCATGGATGAGGGATACAGTAAATTTAAAACTAAATGACATATAAGGCACAATTACCGAAGGTAGGAGGGCATGGGTACGTCCACATGATGAACAAATATATCTAAGAATGGTGAGTATATTATCTTGAGCAGTATTATTATCATAAGTCACAAGATGACGTTTGTAAGAAGCAAATGAGGATAATGCATGTTTAGCGCCACAAAATGGACATACTAAAGCATCTATATTAACGGAGCTTACATATTTATCAAAAGTAGTTATCTCATTTTTAAAAGAAATTTGCTTAAAACACTTGCATAATTGTGAAAATAATCTTATCATAATAATAGTTTTATAAGAGTTTTAACTCTTATTTTAAAGGGAGAACGTTGCTTTGGTCGGCTGGTGTTCTCCCTTTTCCTTTCTCTATTTTTAATAATAAGCATAAAATAAGCTCCTGATGATGTCAAGTCATTAGGAGCTTTTGTCATAGCAATAATGTGCTTATTAAAAAAGCAATTAATCACTAGATAATTATTAGTATTATAGTTATAATTTGACTTAGGAATGCAGTTCCATAAAGCTATATTTTGACGCACTACACTAACCAAAGAATTTCAGTATTTACAATAATTTTCGCATTAATTTTATGTAAGTATTTCAAAAAAATTAATTACCAGCTTAAATAGATATTTTTATAATTCAATGGTTTTTTTCACTTCAATCCAATCACTTTTTAATAAATCTATAGCTAATTCATCTTCAAAATTACCTATCCTTGCATCAAAGTATGATTGTCTTAGAACTCCTACTTTCTTAAAACCAAGGCTCCAATATAATCCTTGCGCCTTAATATTGTCTATCATCGTTGTTGACTCTATTTTATTTAAATTTAAAAATCTAAATAGGAAATCAATAAAATGATATAGTATATCTTTTCCGTACCCTTTGCCTTGTTCACAAGTATCACCTATTCTTATACCAAAATCACATTTTTGATTTCTTGCATTCCAGTCTATATATCTTATATCACCAATTGGTTTCATGTCTTCTTTTTTGCATATAAGAAATCTTTTAGATTCTGGAAATAAAGAATAGTTTTCAATATCTTTTAAGATAGCCAATCGTACTGCTTCTTTACTTTGTAATGTGCCATAACATAACGTGTCATGAGCCATCATCTTCCCATCATTTAACCATTTATAAATATATTCTTCATCCCCTAATTCAAGTTGTCTTATTATTATATTTTTACCCTCAATCATTTCTTAATACCCCCTACTAATTGCATTGCTTTAGTTTTTTAATTTACGTAGAAACTCATTTCAAGTAACTTAAGAACGGCATATAACTATTAATTTACCATAATTTAGTATATGATATTATAATGGCAGTCCCTAGTTTATCTTATTATCCTAATCAATAATTTAATTGAAGACTATAATACTAATTCTTTTAT
>CALJTN010000373.1 GCA_937976175.1 uncultured Clostridiaceae bacterium
CTTCTCCGTTGTTGCAAGACATTTTTTAGTAAACTCACTTCTTGGCATATCAACAGCTCTTATTTTTTCTTCCTTCTCTACCAGTCTTTCTGTCGGGAGTCCATTATCATCAAAGCCAAAGGGATAAAATACATTTTTCCCTTGCATCCTTTGAAATCTTGCAATCATCTCCGCTTGTGTATAGGAAAATATGTGCCCTATATGAAGGCTTCCACTTACTGTTGGTGGCGGTGTATCTATGGAAAAGGTCTCTTTTTCACTATCAAAATCATATTTATATATATTAAAATCTCTCCAGTATTCTTGCCATTTCTTTTCTATGTCTATTGCATTATATTTTTTACTAAGCATTATAAATATACCTCCTAAAATTTAATTTAATAACTCATTAATTATTTAGTCCATATCTTAATTTTTTTCTCAGTGTCTTCTGCTAAGTGCGCACTTAGCAAAAAAACAAAAAACCCTTCGTCCTAACACTATAGGACGAAGGGTGAATCTCCGCGGTACCACCTAGATTTGTACAAATGCACACTCTCATAATAATACGGGCATATATGCCGATACTACTTCCCTTTTAACAGTGGGAACTCCGTTAAAGCCTACTCTCATAGTGATTTCGGTTTACAGCTCCGAGGCTACCTTCATTACATCCATCTTGAGAAATTCCCACCAGCATTCTCTCTCTTTATTTCAGGATATCAACTACTCCTCCTCATCAAAGCATTTAACTTGATAATTTATATAATATTAACATCATTTAAATATATTGTCAATTCATTATTATTGATAATATTTTGTAACTTATCTTTCCCTGTTATCAAAATTATATACTTTTTTAAAATTAAAGTTGTACGGAAATCGTCATTTTTTTAACAGGTCTTTCGTAATATCTTCTCTTTATAATAAAATTATAATCTTTTTATAAAGAGGGGGAATTCACATGAGAATGATATCCATAGATAATGTTAATAGAAGAAAGGTATCATCAAAACTTAGCAACATGAAATACGTATTAATAGCCTTCACCTTATTATTTTTTGTACCACTATTGTACCTAGAGCAAAGGTTTAATTTTAATGATAAAATACCTAATAGCAAGTTAACGGAAAATATACATAACTCCATGACCAAAAAAGACAACAGAATAAAAGCTTATAGTAGAGCTATAGCTCTTAATAATGGAAGCTCTGCTAACAGTTGTGTTTATTTTTTATCTGAGGTTTTAAGAATGAACGGTGAAAAAATACCTGAAAATGTATGTAACACAACTCAAATTTTAGATATAATGAAAAATGAAGGCTTTAAAAAAGAAAGAGACTACAAGAAGTTAAAACCAGGCAACATATGTTTTACTACTGATGGATTTTTAAACCCTCTGGGAGTTCCTACTCATACTTATATATTTATGGGATGGAAAGAAGAGGGGTTATATGATTATGCATATATTTGTGATAATCAAGCAACTGATTACGACGGAAAGATATATCACCTAAGAAATATAGTAAAGCTTGATACTAAGGATGGGAATGTAAAAGAACCTTTTGCCTTCTTCATGTATAAATGATAAGTATTTACAAACAAAACACTTGGCAATTAAAATAGGGGGAATTAAAATGGAAATCTACAATGTACTTGTAGTAGATGATGAAAAGGAAATTAGAGATGCTATTGAGATATATTTAAGAAGCATAGAAAATATAAAGGTCATAATGGTAACCGATGGCTTAGATGCCTTGGATGCTTTAGAAAATAATGAAATTCATGTGATAATCTTAGATATCATGATGCCGAAACTTGATGGTATTAGAACCTGCATAAAAATAAGAGAAAAAAAGAATATACCTATTATAATGTTGTCTGCTAAGAGCGAAGATACTGATAAGATTTTAGGGCTTAATATTGGGGCAGATGATTATATAACGAAGCCTTTTAGTCCCTTAGAACTAGTAGCTAGGGTAAAGTCCCAACTTCGAAGATATGTAGATTTAGGTAACTTTACAAAAACAGTAAGCGATGATGACATAGTTGTAGATGCATTAATTATAAACAAAATTAGCCATGTAGTTACCCTAGAAAGCCAGGAAGTAAAGCTTACCCCTATAGAATATAACATACTGCTACTCTTAGCTGAAAATCGCGGCAGAGTATTTTCCTCGGAAGAAATTTATGAAAGAGTTTGGGATGAACCTTCCTTTAAAACTGAAAATACAGTATCTGTTCATATAAGAAGGTTAAGAAAAAAAATAGAAATAAATACTAAGAATCCTAGATATATTAAGGTGGTGTGGGGAGTTGGTTACAAAATTGAAAAATAAAATATTAAATCATCAAAAATTGTGGGAAGTATTAGAAAAAATCGTACTTATAATATTTATACTTATCTTTATCCTTTCTTTTGCAATATTAAATAATATAGACACCCTATATTCTAATAATAATCAGATAAATGTTATGCAAAGAGCGCTATCAGCTGCTAAGAAAAATTTAGAACACATAAATAAAGCAGAAAGCATGAGTAATGATACTAGTTGGATTACTTATGAATTATGGTTAAATGAATGTGCACGTATAGGCAACTCCTATGTGTATGATAATACAAATTCCTTAAAGCTATTATCCGAGAAATCTCAAGATGAATTAGATAAAATCAGTATGTTTGTTAAAATTGTAAAAGAAGAAAAGATCTATAATAACTTAGTAAAATTCATAGTCATTGATAAAAGTAAGAACACCTTTTTAACTAATGATATTAATAATATTGAATTTATAAAGAACAACCTTAAACTATTTTCTGAGGAAAACGGTGAGTTGTATAAATACATTTCAAATAAGGGAAAATGGTATAACTTAGCCTATACTTCTGAAGGTGCTCCAGCCCATACATCTTACCAAGGAGCCAACGTTGAAAATCCGAGTAATTTTGTGGAGGCCTATTGGTTTCCAAAGGATTACACATATTTAGTGGAAAATGAAGCTGTACTAAAAAGTATTCTTAACAAGGTAAAAGAAGATTATGAAAATATAATAAGATCTAATAATACTAATATTGTAAATGTAAAAAGTTATCTTACAAAAAATAAAATTTCAATGCTTACATATTTAATAATGATTATTTTACTGCTGCTAACTCTATACTCTCTCGGTAAAGAACGAATCTGTGATGGAATAAAACAAAGTTATATAGTGAAAATTACGCAAGCTATAAGTGATTGGTTTGAAAGCAGAAGTGCCTTTTTTAAAATAGCTGTTTTTGTCTTATCTACATCATTCGTACTATTTATACTTGCTGTTCTAATACTTAGTTATAACTTACCTTATGAATTAGCCATTATATGTATACTATGCATATTGTTTTATTTAGTAGCTATATTACCAAAAATAATTAAATTTTCAAAGTATATTGATGAAATAGCTAACGGCATAGATACCATAACCAGTGGTGATTTAGATTACTTTATAGAAGAAAAAGGAGATAAATCCCTTTCTAGGCTTGCTCATAACATAAATAAACTAAATAAAGGCTTTAAAGTATCTATTGAAGATCAAATAAAAAATGAAAAGTTAAAAAGTGAATTAGTTGCTAATGTGTCACACGATTTAAAAACTCCTCTTACATCAATAATTAATTATACTGATATATTGCTAAGAGAAAACATTTCCGCAGAAGAAAAAAAAGAATGTCTAAACGTCCTTAATAGAAAAAGTTTAAAACTTAAAACTCTTATAGAAGATTTATTTGAAATATCAAAAATTAATAGTGGTAAAGTTGAACTAAATAGGTCGAGCGTTGATGTAATAGAGCTTGTAGGTCAATCCATAGCTGAATACTCTGACTTAGAAATTTATAATAATAAGAATTTAACCTTTATTTTTAAACCTTTTACGAAAAAAATTGACATGAACTTAGATGGTAAAAAGATGTCTAGAGTCTTTGAAAATCTAATAAATAATGCCTTAAAATACTCATTAGAAAATACAAGAGTTTTTGTTGAAATTGAAGATCTTAAAAAGGGTATTAAAATATCATTTAAAAATGTTTCCTCTACTGCACTTGATTTTAATAAAGAAGAAATATTTGAAAGATTCACCAGAGGTGACAAATCTAGAAATTCAAATATTGACGGAAGTGGTTTAGGACTAGCCATAGCTAAAAGCATAGTGGAACTTCATGGTGGAAGGATGTATATTGATTTTGATGGTGACATGTTTAAGGTCATAATCGAACTATAGAACTATAGTGCCACCCAAGTGGCAAGTGGCAAGTGGCAAGTGGCATCTTTGTTTATATTACATGTGTCATCATATGAACTTTAAATCGTTTATGCTTTTGGTATGTTTTATAGCTAACAGAAGTTATTAATTATATTCACAACTTCTGTTAGCATTTCAAACAAAACAGTACAAATTTAGAAACAACCTTATCCTATTTTTTTAGCAATTTTTCAATATCACTTTTGATTTTTAATGGTGCTACTGTAGGGGCATATCTTTTTATTACCTTTCCATTAGCATCTATTAAAAACTTAGTAAAGTTCCATTTTATTTCCTTGCTCAATATTCCTTTTGCCTCATTCTTTAAATGTTTATATAAAGGATGTGCGTCTTTTCCATTTACATTTATTTTTTCAAACATAGTGAATGAAACACCATAATTTATTAGACAAAACTGATGTATTTCTTCATTACTTCCTGAGTCTTGACTTGCAAATTGATTGCAAGGAAAACCTAATACTTCAAGTCCTCTTTCTTTGTAATCTTCATACAATTTCTCTAAATCTTTAAACTGAGGAGTTAGTCCACATTTACTTGCAGTGTTTACAACCAAAGCCACCTTTCCCTTATATTCCTCCATACTTACTTCCTGTCCATCCATGTTCTTTGCTGAAAAATCATAAAAATTCATATCTGCATTCTCCTTTTAAATATATTTAATTTATATAAATTTAATCTTATAAAACCATTTACTTTAAAATATAGAGTCAAATCCTTTATAGAACTCAACTCTACTTATTTACATATTCTTTAACATCCCATCTAAATATTTTTTAAACACTATAAGGTCTTCCTCGTTACCTTTAAAATTACAGTACATTTTATCTGGAACTTCAAGTATCTCTTCTTTTAGTAACTTCCCCTTTTCTGTTAGTTCTACAGTAACTATTCTATCATCTTCTTTATTTCTATATTTAGTAATAAGTCCCATAGACTCTAATTTTTTAATTACTGGAGTAAGAGTTCCAGAATCTAAATGCAATCTTTTCCCTAGTTCCTTAAAGATAATTTTTTCTTCTTCCCAGATTACTAGCATAGTTATGTATTGCGTATATGTTAAATTGTATTTATCAAGTAATGGTTTATATAATTTTATAATTTCCCTTGATAAAGCATATAGTGGAAAACATAATTGGTTTTCTAATTTAATTTTATCGTATTTACTCATCTTCATTCTCCCTATGATAGTTTATATAAATTCAATTTGATTCAATCAATCCTTAGTATTAATATATACCATCCTTTTTTTATTGTCAAGAGGTAAAAATGAGAGAAAAGTGCCACCCACGTGGCAAGTGGCATCTTTAACAATTCCCATATTATATTAGTACTCCATTGAAAGTATAAAATTTGTTATTATATAAATCCCATTTAAAATGGTTTCCTCTGAAGCGTCAAAGTATGGAGAATGGAGTGGGTGGATTCCCTTGTGCTTATCTTCTATACCAAGTCTAAAATGTACCGATGGAACTTTTTCTGCAAAAAACGCAAAATCCTCAGCAGCAAAGGTTTTTTCTAGTGGTAAAACCCGCTCTTCTCCTATGAGTGCTTTGGTAACTCGAATAAATTTATTAGTAAGTAATTCATCACTTACTAATGGAGGATACTGGACATCATATTTTAATTCCACCTTGCATCCATATTTTTCTGCACATAAATTCGAGTTTTTTACCATATCTTCATGTAACTTATCTCTAAGCTCATTATTAAAGGTTCTAATAGTACCTAAAACCTTACATTCCTCTGCAATTATATTAGGTGCATTGCCACATTGAATGGAAGAAAAAGTAATTACATGTGAGTCTAAGGGGTTATTTTCTATCCTAGATTTTATGTTCATGCTCTGAATAAATTCCATAGCAGGATATATAGGATTTATACATAAATGAGGTGTAGCAGCATGCCCCCCCTTACCCATAAAGTTCACCTTAAAGCTATCAACTGATGCCATAGATGGACCACTTGCAACTTCTATTGTTCCTACTTTCACATTAGGCCATACATGAAATCCAATCATATACTCAACCTTTGGGTTTTCAAGTACTCCCTCTTTTATCATTGGAGCAGCTCCACCTTCTGTTTCTTCAGCAGGTTGAAAAATAAACTTTACAGCTTTATGAAACCCTAATTTTTTAAGTATTAACGCAGTTCCTAAAACAATAGCCATATGATAATCATGGCCACAGACATGAGAAACACAATTTACAGGTAAGGCATCCATGTCCGCTCTAACTGCAATGCATGTCTCTCCTGAATTTAAAGTAGCAGTAACTCCAGTACTGGCCATCACTTTTGTATCCACATCTAAATCCTTTAGAAAATCAAGAATAATACCTTGCGTTTTATACTCCTTGAAGGATAATTCAGCATTATTACTAAGTTTTTTTCTTAAGGTCTTTATAATATCAATATTTTCTTCTATTAGTTCTCTAATATCCAACTTGTCACCACCTATAATTAAATATAATTTTAACCAGAAACTTCAGCTATTACTACCTGCAGAATATCTAAGGCTTCATCAAGTTCTTCCTTTGAAACATTAAGAGGTGGAAGTATTCTTACCACATTATCTCCAGCTGTAACCACAAGTAGTCCCTTATCAAAGCACAAATTACTAAATTTCTTTGCTTCTATTTTTAGACTTATACCAATCAATAGCCCCATACCTTTTACTTCATCTATTATACCATATACTTCCTTAATATCGAGTAATTTCTTCTTTAAGTATGCACTTTTTTCTTCTATTTTATTTATAACTCCACCATCTATTAATTCCGTTAAAACCGCAACCCCAACTGCACATCCCAGTGGATTTCCACCATAGGTGCTTCCATGGTCGCCAGGTACAAAAGCCATAGACGCTTTTTCATTCGTAATAACTGCTCCTATTGGGAAGCCGCCCCCTAAAGCCTTAGCTATACAGATTACATCCGGAATAACTGAAAATTTTTTATAAGCAAAAAGACTTCCGATACGCCCAATACCGCATTGTATCTCATCGAAAATTAATAGTGCATCATATTTATCACATAGAGTTCTTGCTTCTTCTAAAAATTCTATGTTTGCTATGTTTATTCCACCTTCTCCTTGAATTGGTTCTATTATTATACCACATACGGTCTCATCAAAATTCCTTTTTAAATCCTCAATATCATTAAAATTCACTTTTCGTACCCCTCCAATTAAAGGACGAAAATCTTCTTGATACTTCTCTTGTCCAGTAACAGAAAGGGCGCCCATGGTTCTACCATGAAAAGAATTATCCATATATAGAAATACATTTTTACCGTTCACGCCTTTTAATTTTCCATACTTTCTTGCTATCTTTAGTGCACCCTCTACAGCCTCGGTACCACTATTACAAAAGAATACTTTGCTATGGTCGGAGTTATCTATTAATTTTTCTGCCAAAAGAGTATGAGTAGTATTCCAATAGTAATTTGATATATGAATAAGCTGATTACTTTGCGAATTTATGGCGTTTATTATAGCAGGATGACTATGTCCTAAACAATTTACCGCAACTCCTGAGACAAAATCCACATACTCGCGCCCTTCTATATCGTAAAGCTTGCACCCAAGTCCTTTCTCAAAAGTAACATCATATCTACCGTAAGTGTTCATTACACAATTTTTTGACATTGATTTGCTCCTTTCGTTGTTACAATTTTTGTTCCACTATTTTTAATTATATTTAATAATAAGCTGTGTTTTTTTCTCCCATCTACAAGATGAACATTTTTCGTACCCTTACTAATTGCAGCAACACAACATTCAAGTTTTGGAATCATGCCACCACAAACAATACCTTTATCTATAAATTCCTTAGTTTCTTCTACCGTAATTGATGCTAAAAGAGTTGATGGATCTGTTATATCTGTATATACCCCTTCTATATCTGTCATAATTAATAGTTTTTCTGCTTTTAGCGCACCACTTATGAAGGCTGCCGCATAATCTGCATTTATATTATAGCTATTACCTTCCTTGTCTGCGCCTATAGGTGAAATTACGGGGATAGAGTTACTTTTTAGTAAATTAAATAATACGGGCGTATTAATATTAACAATATCTCCAACGAATCCAATATCAAATTTATAGTTATCCTCATAAATATACTTCTTTTTAACTTGAATTAAATTGCTGTCTTTACCACTTATACCTATGGCATTTAATCCACTTATACTTAAACTGGAGGATAACCTTTTATTAACATTTCCTGACAATACCATCTCTACAATTTCCATAGTTGCACTATCTGTAACTCTTAATCCTTTTATAAATTTGCTTTGGATTCCAGTTCTATTTAGCCACTTATTAATTTCTGGACCACCACCGTGTACTATAACCACTTTAATACCAACACTTATCATAAGTGTCAAGTCCTCCACAAAAGCTTTCTTAGCTACTTCATTGTCCATTATACTTCCACCATATTTTATAACAAAGGTCTTACCCTTATATTTATTTATCTGCAAAAAATCTTTTATATTTAAATGATTATTTTTCTTATTCATTGTAGCCCCCACCGTAATATTTGCGTTTCAATAATTATACACGCTCATGAATAATTATTCAATAAGATATTGATTTTCTTAAAATTTTATTGCATAATAATCTTAGTAATAAATTTGAAGCAAAAGAGGGGGTATATTATGATTAAGGTTGGTATAATGGGCGCTACTGGCTATGCAGGAGAACAACTGGCATGGTTTTTATATAAACATCCACAGGTTACTGTAGAATTCTACTCTTCTCATAATTATGCAAGCATCATGTATAATGAAGTTTATAATAATTACTATGGTTATATAGAAGATGTCTGCGTTAATATGGAAACTGCTATAAGTAAATTACCAAATATAAATGTTCTTTTCATTGCTCTTCCACATGGAAAAGCCTTTGAAATAACTGAAAAAGCCTTGTCATTAGGAGTAAAAGTAATTGACTTAGGTGCAGATTTTAGACTTAAATCTAAAGAAGTATATGAAGATTGGTATGGTGTTAAACATGAAAGTGAAGAGCTTTTAGAAAGTGCTGTTTATGGACTTACTGAACTAAATAGAGAAGCTATAAAGCAATGTAATTTATTAGCTAACCCTGGATGTTATCCTACAGCTACCATTTTAGCCCTTACCCCACTTTTAAAAAATGACCTAATAGATATAAACTCCATCATAGTTGATGCTAAATCTGGAGTATCTGGAGCTGGTAGAGCCGCAAGCATTGGCTCACTTTTTACAGAGTGTAATGAATCAATCAAAGCTTACGGAGTTGCTACTCATAGACACACTCCTGAGATTGAACAAGAGCTAAGCAAGGCTTCTTTAGAGAATGTAATGATTTCTTTTACTCCTCACTTAGTACCAATGAATCGTGGAATTTTATCAACCTGCTATAGTTCCTTGAAGACGGACATGACTACGACGGAAGTTATAGCTTTATATCGTGCTTTCTACAAAGATGATTATTTTATAAAAATTATTAATGGAATGCCCGAAACCAGATGGGTAAGAGGCTCTAATCTATGTCATATTGGAATAAAGGTAGATAAACGTACAAAACGAGTAATAATAGTATCTGCTATAGATAATTTAATAAAAGGTGCTGCAGGTCAAGCTGTGCAGAATATGAATCTTATGTTTGGCTTAGAAGAGATTACTGGTCTGGAAGTCATAGCCATGGCTCCCTGAAACCTTTCGTAAACATATAAACGATATTTTATATTTTGAAAATTCACACTTATTTTTAGGCCTTTCCTAGTGAAATATATGTTGTTTTTTGACGAAATACTATGTATAATTACTCACAGAAATACTGTGATATTGGGGGTAGATTAATGGAAAAAATGTCCTTTGAAGTTAGAAAAGCTATTGTTAGCGATACTGAAGAAATACGACTTCTTTCAAGTGAATCTTTTAAGATGTACACCGAAAGTGCAGGAATTACAGAACTTATTACACCCCTCACAGAAACCTATGAGGATGTAAAGAAGGCAATAGAAACTACCGAAGTTTTTGTAGCTCTATCAAACGAAGAAGTTATTGGTAGTGTACGAATTGAAATCAAGTCTGATAATACTGCTTATTTAAGTAGATTTGGCGTTTCATCTTCACATCAGAATAATGGTATTGGTAAAATATTAATGAATGCAGTTGACAACTCAATGAGAGAATTAGGCATCACCTGCTTATACCTTCATACCGCATCTAGAATGTTTTCACTTATTAGATTTTATTATGGAAGAGGCTTCTTTATAGAGTCAACCACTAATGATCGAGGATATATTAGAGCACTACTGTGCAAAGAATATGAATCAGAAGTAGCAGAAAATTCCTTAGATAGTGTTTGCTAAGAACCCCTAAGTGCCACCCAAGTGGCAAGTGGCAAAAGTGACAAGCTCTAATATGCAAAAAGACTACAATGAGATTTGAATTTTTGCAAATCTCATTGTAGTCCTAAGTATTACTCCACTTGCGTTATAAGCCTTCTCATAATATCTCTTAATTTCACTTCTCCAATATCTTCTGGAGCCATAGTTATAATTAATTTTATTCCATTGTCTGATTGATCCCATTTATA
>CALJTN010000374.1 GCA_937976175.1 uncultured Clostridiaceae bacterium
TGTTTTCACAGCTATGTTTCCGTCTTCTTCTATATTGAAATACTCTATAGCACCACTAGACGCCCTCATGCCATGAGTTATATTCATTCCTTCAAAAGCTGGGCCTGCTGCAGTTGATGCTGCAGATAATTCTCCATCTAAACTTAGAACCATCTCACCATTTGTTCCAATATCCACGAAAAGTGTAACTCCAGCTTTTTCATGCAATTTTGCTGCAAGAATACCAGAAGTTATGTCTGCACCAACATATGCGGATATTATAGGCGGAAGATAAATTAGACCAAAAGGAGAAATATTAAAGTCATGTTCTATAGCTTTAATATGGTTCCCACCGTAGATTTCTGGAGTATAAGGATATTTACCAAGAGAACTAGGATTTATATTTGTTGCTAAATGTAGCATACAAGTATTTCCACTTAGAATAACCTCATAGATATTTTCACTACTTATTCCTGCATTTTTACTTATTTCCCTTATCATATGTTTGATTTCAGAAGCAACACCACTATGCATGGTATTTAATCCACTTTCTTCAGATGCAAACTTTATTCTAGACAAAACATCCTGTGCATGAATTGCTTGTGGATTTAAGGAAGAAGTTGAACTAACTTCCACCCCATTACTTAAATCTATAAGAGAAGCCACCATGGTAGTAGTACCAATATCAACAACCACACCAAACTTCTTATTTTCTGTATTATTAGCTTCAATTCCAATATTTTTTTCCCCTGCATATACTCTAGTCATACCTTCATTATCAAAAAACTTCTTCTTTATTAACGGCTTAATTTCAAAATCAAAACTTTTACCATGATTTAAAATTTTTAAACTTTCATTTAATTCTAGATTAGTTACGTAAACTGTAATATCACCTATCACCTTTGCGGCGCAGGATAATACAAGTCCTACCGCCTCTTCTTCTTTAGATAAGTGATGCGCTCCAGATGAAATTACATTCTCTATTGAGCTTTTATCTACCTTTACCTTACATTTACCACAGGTTACAGCTGAATTACACGGGGACTCTATTACTACTCCAGCAAGCCTTGCTGCCTGAAGTATTGTAGTCCCCTCTTCTACACTAATTGTTATATTGTCCGGAATAAACTTTATCTGCACCATTATCTTACGCTTCCTTCCCTAACTGTTTTCGTAAAGGTAAAAATATTGTCAAGAGATGAAGAAGTACTTAAACCACATGCAGGTGCTATAATATTTATACCATCTCGCAAAAGCTTTTCAGTTTGACTGGCAACTGTGCTAGCAGTACCAAATTCTAATAGGTAGGTGCTTAAATTCCCCATAGTAATAAGTGACGGGTACTCTTCTTTAAGAATACGCAGATTTACTAGTGAATCTGTGCTTATAGCATTGCATCTAATATTAGGCAAGTGGCTTTTTACAGCATTTAATTTACCACAAATATGAACTATAACAGGCACCTTTAAAGAATGAATACCATCAATAAGCTTATTTAAATATCTTACAGCATATTCTTCAAACATTTTTGGTCCTAGTATTTCACCTGTTGCAGTAGGATCTGCAATGGATATAACTGTAACTCCGTTATCAATCATAAGTTTTGCATATTCTATTAAAAAGTTTGTTACATAGTCAATAACTTTATGCGAGCCCTCCTTATCCTTTCTTAGCTCCTTCAAAAATGTCATTGGGTCAACCATAGACGCAGCAGTGCTTACTGGTCCTGTCAGACTTCCAATTACAGGTATGTCATTATTTTGTTTCGATACATAGTAACCTGCTTGTATAATGGTATCAACACGTCCCTTTTTAAGAATTTCCTTTATATTTCTATACTCTACATTAGAAACAGAAGAAAACACTTCTGTAATAATTTTAGGTTCACAGGCAAGAGTCCCAAAGTCTACCTCACTTCCCAGCACCTCAGCTTCTACAGTCATACAAAATGGGATTCCCAGGTTTTCAAAGCCTGTATGAGTATGAACATCCTTTGATAGAAGGCCCATAAGCTTACCATCCATATGTGCCTCAGGCAAAGTATGCCCTGTTTTGTTCATTACATCCACTATAGCTGCATTCATCATTCCGCCTGGGCAAATAACTGGAGGTCTATCCACTTTTTCTTTATTTAAAACTCTTAACAATCTTTCTTTTTCAGTTAATATATCCATTTTTTAGCCTTCCTTTCCAAGTTTTTAGTTTACTTATCTGCTTTGTAGCTGCTCATCTTCCTCAAAGCTGCAATATTTACGGCTTCCTACTCGTCGTTAAGCAGTAACTAATTTTCTTGCGAGTCTTACTGCTTCTGCTGCATTTACTGAATATCCATCTGCACCAATCTTATCTGCAAATCCTTGTGAAATTGGTCCTCCGCCTATCATTATTTTAAAATCTTCTCTGATATTTTGCTTTTCTAAAATTCTCACAACTTCTGCCATGGCATCCATAGTGGTAGTCATTAAAGTTGAAAGTGCTATTATGCTTGCCTTTTCCTCTTTTGCCCTTTCTACAAATGTTGCCGGTGGAACGTCGCGACCAAGATCAATAACCTCAAAGCCGGATGTCTCAAGCATAATCTTTACAAGATTTTTCCCTATATCATGAGTATCTCCCTCAACTACACCTATAATAACTTTAAGTTTAACTTCACTTTTATCTACTTTTATATGTGGTTTTAAGATATCAAGTCCTGCATACATAGCTTCAGAACACATTAAAAGCTCTGGAATAAAATACTCTTCTTCCTCAAAAAGCTCTCCTGCCTTTTCCATGCCTTTAGATAATCCTTTATCAATTGCCTCAAAGGCATCATACTTTTGCGCAATTACCTCCTTTGAAATAGCTACTGCTACATCTTCATCCATATCCACTACTGAATCCGCAAGTTTCTTAAATAATACTTCTTTATTATCTGACATTTTATTACCCCCGCTTAATATATTTTTTGGTCACGTCCTTAGCTAAAAAGCTCAGGATTAAATGGATATTTTCCGTATTTTCTTGCTGCATCGCGCAGGGCAAGAATATTTTCAGGTGGAGCATCAATTGGTAACCCACAACCTAAGGCAAGTACATATCCCTTTGGACTGTCATAAGCTTTTCTAAGACATTCCTTGGCTTCTCTTTCAACATCTTTTGGTGTACCGAGATACATGGTAGCTGTAGGCTTCACATTGCCTACAAGGACTACTCTGTGCCCTACAACCTTTTTTGCTTCTTCTAAATCTATAGTTTCATCAAGACTTAAAGCTCCTGCCCCTGCATCGGCCATAAGGGTCCATATCTTTTTCGTATTTCCGCAAATGTGTAGTGATGGAGCACTTTTGCCAGACATAATAATTGCATCAATAACTTCTTTTAAATAGGGCAAAGTAAATTTAGCAAACATATCTTTACTTATTAAAGCACCTGAAGCTGATGGTTCATCAATTTCTATACTAACATCACGCTTAGCCACTTCCTTAACAAAAGCAATGGTTGTATCTGTTACTATTCTAAGAATCCTATGTGCAAATTCCGGATTTTTTATTAAATCTCGTAGAAAGTTTACTGAACCTCTAAGGTTTCCTGCAGTTGTAAAGGGTCCTGGAATACCAACAGAAACTGGTATTTCTTTTCCAAGCTTATCTACAAGAGCTTCAGCAGTTTGTAGCACAAAAGAGAATCTACCAGATTTCTTTGGATTAGCCAAAGAAATTTTGTCTAAATCTGAAAAATCCTTTATTGCGTAGTCGCAAACATAAGGAGCTCCATGATCAGGAAAAACAAGTTTACTTCCCAATGCTTCTGCTATTCCTCCAAGGCCTGGTCCAATAATGCTTGACTCAATGGCATATCTTTCCTTTGCTACAATTTGTCCCTGTAAAAATTTTTCTACTGAACAGTGAAGTTCCGACACTTTCACACCTATAAGATTTGCAGCATGATCACCAATGCTAGGCCCACATCGAATTCTGTCATAAGGCTTACCTTTTGCTATTGCTTCTGCTCTTTCTTTTGGAGTCATTTCATCTTTAAAATTCTGCCTAACCATATTCCCCATTTCCTTTCTTAACTTACTTGTTCGTGCTTTTATTATCCCTATATGTTTAGTAGGAATT
Source organism: uncultured Clostridiaceae bacterium (assembly GCA_937976175.1). Lineage (GTDB taxonomy): Bacteria > Bacillota > Clostridia > Clostridiales > Clostridiaceae > Clostridium_AD. The sequence goes on from CALJTN010000374.1 coordinate 4,083, forward strand.
CTTCTGTATTTATATAATAAACTAATATTATGTAGAGATTATGAAGAAAAGAAAAAAGATGTTTTAGAAATATCCATAGATGAAGTCTTGGCTTTTGCGGAACAAAATACACAGATTTTATACACTGTAACTTTTAAAATCTTAATAATTACTCAGTAATATTTTTTAATCTATATTGATTTTATGGTACAATATAGATTAAAGTAATGAAAACTAGTATTATACGCACCCTTGTGAACTTAATTAGCTATACAATCTTTAAATTTACCATAAATAAAACTAATTTACTTAGTTTACACCATATATTTTAAGGAGATGTTTGAGTTTGGAAAAGTTATATTATGAAAACCCCTATCAAAAGGAATTTACAGCTGAAGTCATAAATGTAATTGAAAAAGAAAATAAGTATCATGTTGAACTGGATAAAACCTATTTTTACCCTGAAGGTGGTGGTCAGCCAAGTGATACTGGATATATAAATGGTGCTGCGGTAACCCATGTATATGAAGAAGATGAAAAAATATATCATGTGGTTTCAGTAAAACCATTAAAAATACATAGGGTTAAATGTTGCATAGACTTTGAAAAAAGATACGACTATATGCAACAACATCTAGGACAGCATATACTTTCTGCTTGTATTTCTGATCTATTTAATGCTACTACCATTGGTTTTCACCTAGGCAAGGATTCCTCAAGTATTGACCTTGATAAAATCATTAGTAATGATGAACTTAAAATTGCTGAAAAAAAGGCTAACAAAATAGTTTTAGACAATATTAACATAGAAGTTCTGTATCCAACGAATTCTGAACTAAAAAAATTATCACTAAAAAAAATCCCAGTAAAGGCTGGTGAGAAGCTTAGAATAGTTAAAATAGGTGATATTGATTTGAACCCTTGCTGTGGTATACATCCAAGTTCTACCATCGAGGTACAATTAATTAAAGTCACAAAGTTTGAAAAATATAAGACTGGCATTAGAATTGAATTTATGTGTGGTTCCAGGGCAGTTTCTGATTATTCTTTTAAACATGAAGCCATAGAAAAGATGTCTAAACTTTTATCCTGCAATAATGCTACAGTTTTATCCGAAGTAGAGAGACTTTCTGGTGAACTTAATAAAGCACTTACTGAGAAAAGGGCATTAAAGGCAGAAGTTGCTGAATATGAAGTTCAAAATATGTTAACTTCAGCCCCAAAAATAGAAGACATTAAAGTGATTAAATGCATTTATGATAAGATTGATCTAAAATACGCTAATATGTTAGCAACAAAATTAATATCCGCTCCAAAGGTTATAGTTTTATTTGGAGTAAAAGCTGAAGATAAAGCAAATATTTTATTTATGTGTTCAAGGGATTTAAATATCATCAGCATGGACTCTCTTCTAAAGGATGCTATAACCTTAATAGATGGCAAAGGTGGCGGAAGTGCTTTCTCTGCACAAGGTGGAGGAAAGAATAATAATAATTTGGATTCTGCGCTTGATTATGCTTATAGCAAGATTAAAGATCATATAGTTTCGAGTTCAAAAATTTAAGTTGTTTACGAAGGTAATTTAAAGAGGCTGTCTCAATAATTCAATTTGAGGCAGCCCCTTTGTATTTCTATACCCTAGCTCAGTGCAGGCACTTATGTGAAATCTTATAATTTTAAAAGACTACCACTCTATCAATCATTATAGGGTTAATCCTTTAAAGTGAAGTCTCTTGCCGCATATACTCCTTCAATGTAGGTTTTACCATCCTCTGATAATCCAATGCTTAGGGGTGAAACCATTACCTGACGGCATTTATAATATTTTAAGCTTCCATCTCGTTGCATCTTATAAAAGCCTGAAAAATCATGGATAGCGTAATATTGACCTTTTTCTTTACCTATATAAAGCATGGCATGACCACTCATATAAAGCGGAGTTCCAGATTCTAAATTATCCAGTAGCTTTTTCCTATCTCCTATAGTAATATTTTCTGACATTTCATAGCAGTTACCAACTGCTAGTTCTCCTTGCTGCCCTGCATTTCTAGGAAGTTTAATACCCATAGTTCTATAAACATCCATTATAAAGCTGGTACAATCTCTTGAATTAAACATTCCACCCCAGCCGTATCTTTCTCCTAAGAATTTAAAGGCATGAGCTATGATATTTTCTCTAGTATAGGGTAAATATCCTACTGAAATCTCTTCACTCCTTGCAATTAAAGCTAATTTGAATTCTACATTACCACTCTTATCTCTTGTGGGAAGCTTAACCACATAATTCCCTGTAGAATTTTGACCATAAATATCTTCTTCTATTTCCTTAATACTTGCAAGCGGTATTCTAATACCCATATCAAATTTCATTTCTGATAATTGATCATCTAATGGATTATAATTTGAAAATACCCTTTTACCTGTAGTTACTATGAAATCTTCTGTTTTAAGATAGTGAAAAAGCTCTTCTTTGCTGGAAACTGCCACATCCTTTTTAGGTATCCAAGCTAAATAATTGTACATCTGTGCTAAATACCACTTATTGTCTACACTTGTATGTAGAATTACAAGTGGTTCAATAGGGTACACTGCGGTCTCTTGAAATCTATCAAATTCATAGTTATCTCCAGCTTTGAATACTTTATCATAGGTTGGAAATGTCCTCATCACAGTTCTTCTAATGGTTATGCCATATTTAACATTGTTTGATTCCACTAATCCTTCAATGTTACACCGCTCTATTAACTTATGATAATATTCTTTAGTTACTAATTTCCCATCTTCATGGAATCTTTCAAGTTTTTGTAGAGAGCTAATAGACCTTAACTTATCTATTAATTCTTCTTTACTAAAGGTTTCTTTATAATTTTCTAAGTCTACAATTGGTGCTACAGTTCTTATACTACTTTTGTTATAGGCTTCTATTTCCTGAGAGTTCATAATAACCTTATTTGTACCACTTAATTTTGTCCAGTAGCTAGCACAAAGCATTTCTTCCTTTAATTCCGGAATGTTTGAATAGAATAGCTTATCGGTCTCTCTTGGTGATAGATTTTGTGAGAATGCATTTGCTTCGGTAATCATTGTAAATACCACTCCCATTATTAAACTATTTCATTATTATTATATCCTCTTTGAGGTAAAAGCGCCTATGTTATTTACATTCTTTAGAAAGCATTTAGTCATATACTTCACTTTTACGCTTTAATGTAATTGCTTAGCTTCTCTGCTGCTGCTTTTATAGATTTTTTCCCTAGAATATCGGAAACCACTGCTATACCATCAATATTTGCGGGCTTTAATAGCGCTACATTATTTTCATTAATCCCACCTATAGCAACAACTGGAATAGAAATACCTGCTTTTATTTCTTTCAAACACTTTACTGAAACTGCTCTTGCATCACCTTTAGTAGTTGTAGTGAACATTGCCCCTACTCCTACATAATCTGCTCCTTGCTCTTGTGCCTTTTGAGCTTCTGCAAGTGTTGCAGTAGAAACCCCGATTATTTTATTTTCCCCTATTATACTTCTCGCAATGTTAGCTGGCATATCACTTTGCCCAAGGTGCACTCCTGCAGCGTCTATTGCCTGGGCAATATCTAGTCT
>CALJTN010000375.1 GCA_937976175.1 uncultured Clostridiaceae bacterium
ATAGTGGAATACTAATCATAAATCTATTTTTAATAGGACCTTGATTAAACTTAAAGGTATCAGCTATAGTTAATCTTGCACTTCTAAATGCTGTATCACCAGAAGTTATAGGACAAGCTACAACTCCAAGGATAGCTAAGACTCCACCAACTTTTCCTAGTAAACTAATTGAAACTTCATTTACTACCCATGCTGCTGTATGGCCTTTTATTGCCATAGTAGCATTTAATTCCGCAACTCCTCCAAAGAAGCTCATTGCTGCTGCTGCCCAAATTAATGCAACTACGCCTTCTGCTATCATTGAACCGTAGAATATTTTTCTACCTTGTTTTTCGCTAGTTATGCATCTGGCCATTAAAGGTGATTGTGTTGCATGGAAACCTGAAATAGCTCCACAAGCAATAGTTATGAATAACATAGGGAATATGGGACTTTTGTCTCCCTTTGAATGCATGTTAACCAAATTAGCTGGTATTATTTCTGGAATATTATAACCTCCAAAAATCAAGGCTCCACCAACACCAACCGCCATAATCAATAAACAAACTCCAAAAATCGGATATATCTTACCAATAAGCTTATCTATTGGAACCATTGTTGCAATTAAGTAGTATGCAAATATGATATATATTAGTACTGTAACATTCATGCCTGTTAAACCTTTTAAGATACTTGCTGGTCCAGTTACAAATACAACTCCTACAAGTACTAAAAGTATTACTGAAAACACTCTCATAAAATTTTTAAAACCTTTTCCTAGATACTGTCCTACAACCTCAGGAATGCTTGCCCCGTCATGCCTTACAGATAACATACCTGAAAAGTAATCGTGAACTGCACCTGCAAAGATACATCCAAAGACAATCCATAAAAATGCTGCTGGTCCCCACATTGCTCCTGCTATTGCCCCAAATATAGGACCTAACCCTGCAATGTTAAGAAACTGAATTAAGAAAATTTTCCATACAGGCATCTTAACAAAGTCAACACCATCCTCTAACCTCACAGCGGGAGTTTGGATATTTTCGTCTGCCCCAAAAGCTTTTTCTACAATTGTACCATAAACAAAATAACCTGTAATAAGAGCAATAATTGCTAAAATAAATGATACCATTTCAACCCCTCCTAATTATTTATTAACAAAATTATAATATATTTTCAAGGTTTGAATACGATTTCATACATGAAAAAACAAAAAAAGCACATCAAGTGCTTTTATATGCCCATGATTTGTTTAAACTCAGTTATATTGTTCCTACTTACTGGTATATCTACTTCTTCCCCCTGCAGCTTTAGCATAAAGGTGTTATTAAACCATGGAATTATTTCTGTTATTTTATCAGTATTAATAACATATGATCTATGGCTTCTAAAAAAAAATTCTTTAGGAAGCTTTTTATAGAAGTCTGAAATGCTAGAATTCACATTATACTGCACTCCCTTAATATAAACTAAGGTCTCTCGTTCTTTTGCTTCACAATAGGAAATATCCATTATACTCCTTACCATCATCTTGTTATCTTTCCAAAGAGTTATTTTACTGCTCACATTTTTTTTATCTGAGTGTTTTTCAATTTTTTTTAATGTACTAACTATTCTCTCTTCTGAATAAGGCTTTAATATATAATCATAGGCGTGAATTTCAAAGGCCTCCACAGCATAATCTTTATGGGCTGTAATAAAAATAATAAGTGGTTTTTTAGAAAAGTGGCTAATGATTTTACCTAAGGCGATGCCATCTAGTTTTGGCATGCTAATATCGAGAAAAATAATGTCTGGTTTATTTTGTTCAATATACTCTAGTGCTTTGATAGAATCATCAAATTCATCCATCACCTTTATATTACTAAAACTATTTATAAAATATTTTAACTCCTCCCTTGAAGGTGCCTCATCATCAACAACAACACAATTCACACAATCACTCCCTTACCTTCCTTACATTGAAACTGATTTTAGTACCTCTAATAAGTGGCTCTATATTTAATCCTTCGCCATAAATATATTTTAACCTATTATGAACATTTGAGATGCCTATTTTGTGTTCTTCCATTTTGCCTTCATAGACTTTTTCGATAATCTCTCTTGAAATACCAACCCCATCATCTTCAATTACTATGGTAGTATTATCGTCCTGAGCCTTCTTAATTTCGATTATCACTGTACCTTCACCTTTGCCTTTTAAGATGCCGTGTTTTATAGAATTTTCAACTATCGGTTGAATTATAAGACTTGGCATCTTAACATCTAAATCATCTTCTATTTTATAAATTATATGGAGTTTTTCCCCAAATCTTGCTTTCTCTATCTCTATATAAGCCTTAACCTGTTCCAGTTCTCGATAAATATCCACAGGTTTTTCTCCTATTTCTAAATTATACCGCAAATATGTGGATAAGTTTATAATTAACTCCCTTGCACTATTAGGATTAAGTCTAATAAAGGAAATTATAGTATTTAGCGCATTGAATAAGAAGTGAGGATTTATCTGAGCTTGTAGTGCTTTTATTTCAGCCTTGTTTGCCATATGCTTTAGCTCTCCAAGTTTACTTATTTCTAATTGAGTAGAAATAAGTTGAGATAATCCCAGAGCTAAGTTTATATTTCTAAAGGAAATTGCATTTTCAGTGCAATAATATATTTTTAAGGTGCCTATAATTTCATCACCTTCCTTCAAAGGAGCAATAACGGCAGATTTTAAATTGCAATCTAAGTTAGAACAGTCAATTTGTTTTGCATTAGTTAAAGAAAGTAAGTTTCCTTCTTTAATAACTTTTTTTGTAGCTTCTGTTGCAATCCCCTGCCCCTTTATATGATGATCTGAGCCTACACCTACATGGGCTAATATATACTCCTTATTTGTTATAGATACTGCATCTGCGTGAATTGATTCTTTTATTATTCTACATATGGCATCGTAGGAGTTTTCATCCATTTCTCTAAAATAGGGTAGGGTTTTATTAGCTACTTCTAAGGCAATTTGTGCTTGTTTTGCTGCAATTTCTTCCTTCTCTTTAAGTATTTTTTGAATTATAAGTATTAAAATGGAAATTCCAATGGCATTAGTAAAGCTCATAGGAAAATATATGCTTTTTACGATAGCTACAGCGTTACTAAAAGGTCGTGATATAGTAAGTATTAAAATCATTTCTAAAGCTTGAATCAAAAGCCCACCAATTAACCCATATAGCCACTTGTTGTTTTCACTTGAAGCCTTATATATTATGCCTGCAGCTATTCCTGAAATTATGGTAGTTATTGCACATGGCAGGGATGTAATTCCACCTATATCTACCAGTAACCTGTGCATTCCAGCTATAATCCCTGCTAGTATCCCCACATATGGACCGCATAGTATTCCACCTGCCATTACTCCAATAATTCTAGTATTGGCAATAGCCCCATTAACCTCCGTACCTGTGTAGGTTCCCAAGATTCCAAATGCACCAAAAATTATGGAAAGCATAATTAAATCTCTTCTTTTAAACTTATCCTTTTGCACAATATTTTTAAAGCTTCCTATTCTAGAAATAAAGAAAGCAATAAGTATTACATATCCTAAATTGTTAGTAAGACTTTTTAGCAGTTCAATCATCTATATTATCTCCATTTCACTGAAGGCATCCTCCACCTCTTATCTCCTAGGTGCCTAAAGAAGATTTTATAAATAGTATACTACACTATTCTATAATATATAAAGATGTAAAATTTATGTTATAATTAATATAACGTTATTATTCATGAATAAAAAACATTGGAATAC
>CALJTN010000376.1 GCA_937976175.1 uncultured Clostridiaceae bacterium
CGCTGAAATAGACAAGCCATTGAATCCTAATCATTATGATACTTTAATAGACTACTGCATTAATTTAGGTATTACCAAAGCCTTTATTCAAGAAAGTGGAACTTCTTCTACAGCTTTCGTGCCTGATTTTGACTTAAGTGGTGTATAAACAAGTTTATAATCCATCATCAATAAAAGGTCCCCATGAATTAATAAAATCATGGGGACCTTTTGGAAAATAATTATTCAAAATACATATTGGTTTCATCTGCATAAAAATTAAATTTTAAGTTCTTAAAAGAAAAATATAATATATAAGCTAGTGCTATAGCTGAAACTACATCAGCAAAATAATGTTGCTTTACAAACATAGTAGATAAAATTATGGAAATAGATATAATTCCACAAATGGCTTTAGTTAATTTATGGAGCTTCTCTGATTCATAAGTATAAAGCGCTATTAACGCAGAATTCAGAACATGAATACTTGGAAAGCAGTTATAAGGATTATCAGCTTCATATAAATTTAAAACCAAATTGCTAAAGACATCCGTTCCTGTTATCATAGGCCTTGGAACGTAGGTTGGATAGAAATAGTATATTATATAGCATGTAATCATACCTATATTTAAAGTTATAAGTAGTTTTAAATACCTTTCTTTATCTAATATACATAGGATACCAGTAAAAATTGCTATAAACATATACCAAGATACATAAGGTAATATAAAGTATTTATTAAAAGGTATGAATTTGTCCACAAAGGTAAATACAGAGTTAGTATCTCCTCTGTATTGATTTAATATGGGATAAGTTATACTTATTAGTGGTATGCTTAACCCCAGTAAACCTCTTTTAATAATATCTTTCCCTTCATTAATAAATACCTTTTGTAATTGTTCCATAGGACTCCCTCCACTAATTTTCTAAAAGCTATATCTTATACTTTTTAAGTTCATCTTTAAATGAACTTGTAATCTTTTTAAACTCATATATGCTATCAATAAGCTTCTTTATCTCATTAGTGTAACTTCCAACACTTGCACTTACCTCTTCTGAAGATGCAGAATTCTCTTCTGCAATTGCCGCTAGAGACTCAATGGTTTCATATATATTTGCAATGGATTTTGCTTCTCTGTCTAAATCATTTATAGTATTTATCATTGATGTAGAAACTGTTCTAACAGACATAGTAGCCTCATAACTTATATCTCTTACTTCTTCAAGTCCCTTAGTCTCGTTTTGTAGAATATCATACTGATCACCAATTTTATCAACAAGTATATTTATATCCTTAACAAATTCAATTAAATTACTGTTAATTTCTTCTACGGCACCTTTAGATTGTTCTGCAAGCTTTCTCACTTCATCTGCAACTACGGCAAACCCTCGTCCCTGTTCACCTGCCCGTGCAGCCTCTATAGATGCATTTAAGGCTAGTAGATTTGTTTGCTCTGAAATTTGTGAAACAATTGATACTATATTGGTTATGTCGTGGGCTTTTGCTTCTAACTTAACACCGTTATCCTTAACTTCTTGGAATTTTTCTAAAGTACCAAGTATATTCTTACTTGTACTATCAACACTTTCATAGCTTTTATTGATTTTTTCAATAGCTTTTTCTAACTCATCCTTATTATCATTTTCGTTTTTAACAATATCCTTAAGTGATCTAATATTATCATTTAAGATTGAAACAGCATTTTCAGTATTCTCTGCTTGACTTACAGCACAGTCTGCCATTTGCTCAACTACTCCGGATATGTCTTCAGAGGTGTTGTTCATAGTATGAGAAATCTTATTAATATTTTCAGCAAATGTATCCATCTCATCAGTTACACCTTTAAACCCAACAAAATCCGCTCTAAATGTCTTTTTATATTCTTTAAGTTTTCTGTATAACTGCTCATATTCATCTCCAGTTACTATGTCTCCATCTTCAACATAATTATTGCTATTGATTTGGTCTATAGTCTCCAAAATTAGCTTTGTAGGTCTTCCCATTATAAACGATACAAGACTTGAAGCTGCTCCAGAAAGTATAGCAAGACCTAATGCTTTTATTATATTATCTACTCCCACTAAAGGTATAGCCCCTAGTAAAGATATAATAAAGGTAAACACTCCTACTTTCGAAGGCACATTATTAATAAACCCTAAAGATAACACCTTATTAATTTTATAAGTCTTCTTATAATAAATATCCTTTTCAAATGTAAGTTTCAAACTTAGGCTATCTGAAGTTTTCTCCATCTGCTCAATTTGTACTTTTTCATTAAAGTACTCACAAGTTCCGTCTAATAGCCCTAGAAAATAATCAAACATTGCCCTCTTAGAATTATAAGTAAATATAGCTTCACGACTTGAAATAGGTTTTATACCTACCAGTGGTGGTTTAGCTCCATCAAACTTCTTTGTCATTACCACGTGTATATCAAAGAGTGACTTTAAAAATGAATATACATTTTCCGTCTGAAAAAACGCTGGAAAATCTTTATGAAAAGCAGTTACATTATCTTTTCCTATGGTTCTCCAAAGCTCTTCAAGAGGAATGTTTTGTTTCTTTGATATGTTATCTATTACATTTTTAACTTGTCCATCATCTACATTCTCCACAGGTGAAAATATTTTACTAGAACTCCACCCACCAGCCTCCATGGCATTATTAACTACACTGTCGCCATAAAGTTTTCTACAAGTTTTCATCCAAGTAGCTACTACTGTTCCTTTCATAATGTTAATCCCCCTTCTATTTTATCTATTGGTTATTCTACTTATCTAATCATTACATGAATGTCTCTTATCTAACTGTCCACTAAAGTGGCTTTTTTAATGTATATTATATATTATAAACTATCAATAGTGTTTTGTTAATAAGATTAATTATTAATTTGTAGCTTTTTATTTTATTAGCAAAACAGCCTTGATTTCTTGCTATAATAAAATACTACTTACTATAATATGTTTCTTATAGAGAAATGTTCCTCATAAGAAAAAGCACCCCCGTGCCACAAGGGTGCCCCTCCTTTATAATCTAACCCATTACATTGGGTATTAAATTATCCTCTGCTCGGCTGCAGTATAATTGATTTTATCAGGGAGTTAATTATAACTTAAATTCTACTCTATCTAGTCTCGCAATTACTTTAACATCCTTATGTTGAACTGTCTCAGTCCTTACTGAACCTCTATTGCTTATTAGCAATATCTTATTGCCATCTAATTTTTTTATCTGTCTTAGTACTCTTTCTCCATTATAGTCCACTAGTGAAATAGCGTTATTTTCAATTTCATGAGTCAAATGAGCAAATGCAATATCTCCACTATAAATTCTAAACCCAAGCATGTCGTCGTTCTCTATTTCAAGAAACAATACTTTGTCTTGCGCATAGCCTTCTACTTTATTTGATATTATAGGCATCTGCTTTATACCTATTGCTTTAGTTAAATCATATTTATAAATAGCTACATTTTTTAAAACTGAGCTAAAGGCATCATTCCAAACTTCTTTTACCTTTTCTTCACTTGGTCTTTCTAGTTTTGGTTTTCTTTCTTCTACATACTCATCAGCTTGAAATGATACAGAGGTATCTTCAATTTCTTCCCCTAAGATTTTAGAGATCTTTTCTAAGAATTTTTCATTTATAACTTTCCTGCCCATTTCAACTTCATTAATAAAACTTTCAGAAACTCCGATTTTTTTTCCTAGTTGTTTCTGACTTATTGACTTTGCTTCTCTTACCTCTTTAATTCTATCTCCTACTCTGCTCATAATTCTCCGCCTTTCCAATTGAATAGTTATTTCTAAAACATGCCTAAACATTTAACTATAATTTTACACTATTTTTAGTCTATATAAAAACCTTTTATTTCACTTTTACATAATTTTTTATATTTTGTACTAATTATAATAATAAAAGATAAATCTCCTACATAGAGCAGAAGATTTATCTTTTATTATTACATTTTTTCTGGTTCGCTGTACTCTATGCCAAAAGTATCTACTGTCATGCTTTTTATTTTTTGCTCTTCCTTTGGCTTATCTCTAAAGTCTCTTTCTACCTTAGCTATTTCTAAAGCATATTCCATACCCTCAGTTACTTTTCCAAAAGCTGCATAGCTTCCATCTAAGTGAGGAGAGTTTGCTACCATAATAAAAAATTGGCTTCCTGCTGAGTTTGGGTCATTAGATCTTGCCATTGATAAAACACCAGTTGAGTGCTTTAAATCGTTTTTAAATTTGTTAGAAGAAAACTCACCTTTTATTGAATATTCGGGTCCACCAACGCCTGTTCCCTCTGGACAACCACCTTGAATCATAAATCCTGGAATTACCCTATGAAAAACTATACCATTATAAAACCCCTTATTTATAAGGCTTATAAAATTATTTACTGTGTTAGGTGCAACTTCTGGGTACAATTCAGCTTTTATAGCTTTGCCACTTTCCATATTAATTGTTACTATTGGATTCATATACTATCTCTCCTTTTGTTATGTATTCACTATAAATTATATCACATTTTATATTATTTACTATTTTTTATATATAAACCGTATATTTAGTCAATAAAAAAAATAACTAGTATATTTGCTAGTTATTTTTTAGACTGCCATATGGTTAAATAACTTGCTGTCCGAGACTTATTTGCAGACTCAATTCTTCTTGGGGTTCCTCTAATTTTATGTGTACGTTTCCTCCGGGAAGTATTATTAAAAAATGTTCTTCTAGTATGTCTACCTCTTGATTTTTATCAATATTAACTATATCTATTTCTAGATTACCGTCAGCCTCTGCTTTATTAAATTCATAGCCAATATTTAGACTACCAAAGGCAGTTATATTATTTAAATGTTTATTCTCGTTTGCAATAATTAAATGCGCAATGTTTTTACTCTCTGTAGATTTACATACTAGGTGATTTATAACACATAAGCAATTACTTTGTACCGGATTATTAATTACTATACAATTGATTTTTTTTGCTTCTTCAATTTTCATGTTAAATATATTATGCCCTATGTGGTTTTCACTATTCTTTTCCAATTTAAATACTCTCACTTCATCACCTTACTTCCATTGTTTTTTCGTATATTCTAGTGTATTCACCTAGTAACTATATTGCTATAATTAATTGAAAATTAGCTATGCATAATTTACCGATTTATTATGTTAAAGTATAATATCTATAAAATAAAAATATTCTAAAACTACTTTACTAGTCTTAGAATATTATTAAGTACCTTTGCAATTAATTTTCTACATAAGTTTTAAGATATTATTACAATCTTAGTAGTTTATAACTTAAATCTATAATATTATTGTTCATAGAAGAACTGCTACTTGTAGCAGAATTATGTATAATTACACTTCCCTTTGTTTTCTTTTCATTTAGACTATTCTTACAAGTTAGTTGCCTTTTTAACTGATTTACTGTGCCTATGCTTCCATCAATAATAGTAGTTTTTTCCCCAACTATTTTCATTAGTTCATTTTTTATAAATGGGTAGTGAGTACAACCTAGTACTATAGATGCCACTTCTAAGTGTAAATGCTCTTTTAGCTTGCCTTTTAAATATTCTTCTATTTCCCGTCCTTCTATAATTCCATTTTCTATGAGTTCAACAAGGCCCGCACAGGGAAGCGATACTATATTCACTTCTGTATTATATTTTTGCATTAGGCTACTAAACTTCTTTTCCACTAAAGTCATGGGAGTAGCCATAATAATTATGCTTTTCCCCCTACTAATTTCTACAGCGGGCTTTAGTGCTGGCTCTATCCCGATTATAGGTATGTCCTTATATTTTTTCCTAAGACCATCTATAGCTGCACTAGTGGCGGTATTACAAGCAATTACTACTGCTTTTACTCCCTTATCTAAAAGAAAATCTACTGCATTAAAAGTTAATTTTTTAACATCCTTTACATCTCTAGTTCCATAGGGTGCATTTACTGAGTCTCCAAAATACACAAAATCTTCATTAGGCAGTACTCTTAAAGATTCCTTCAATACACTTATTCCACCCACTCCTGAGTCAAAGAATCCTATTGGTTTTTCTTTATTATTCACCTTATCACCACCATACTAAAGTTAACAATTTTATAATTTCTTAGAAAAGAAATAGCTTATTAAAATATTCTATCAAAATAATAGCCAAAAGTAAAAACATATTGTATTTTTTAATCACATATATACCCTAGCTTAAATAATATATTACTAAGTCTACCCAATTAATTAAAATAATAACATAAAAGGAGGTAGGATTATGCCTTCCGTGCCTAGTTTAGACAAAATTAAGGACTCAATAAGCAACGGTTTAGAAGTTATATCAAATAAGTCTGAAGATTTCATTGAAATATCTAAACTTAAATATAAAATTCACTCTGAAGAAAGTAGTATGGAAGATCTCTACAAGGATATGGGAAGAGAATTGTATGCAATTTACAATGCTAGTGGTAGAGTTGATGATTCTTTATTAGATTATTGCAATGCGCTAAAGAAAGTAGAAATCCGAATTAAAAACCTGAAAAAAAAACTCCATAAAATCGATAATAAAAAATAGTGAGAGTTCTCACTATTTTTTTAATTTTAACTATACCTATATAATTACATCCTTATCTTCACCGTGCAATTCATTTAGGTGCCTAATCTCTATAAATATAAATATTGCTGTTAAAATTGAAGATATTGCATCGGAGCTAGGCCCTGATATCCATACGCCGTTTAAGCCGAAGAATTTTGGCAAAATAAGCAATAAGGGTATAAGGATTATAACTTGTCTGCTTAAGCTTAAAAATATAGATATTTTAGCTTTACCTATAGCTTGAAAATAGTTTGAACTAATTATTTGGAAGGCTATAATAGGAAGCATAAATAGATATATTCTAATACCATGGACACCTATTGCTATTAGTTCTGGATCATTATTAAATATACTTATAAGTTGCCTCGGAAATAACTGTATGATTATAAACCCTGTTGTGGTAATTACTGTAGCTGAGAGTATTGCAAGTTTTAAAGCATGTTTTACACGATCATACTTTTGCGCCCCATAATTATACCCAATAATTGGCTGACACCCTTGGTTTATTCCAAAGATAGGCATTAATACTAGCATGGCTATACTCATTATAACTCCCATGACTCCCAGTGCTAAATCTCCACCATATCTAACTAAATTTCTATTAGAAATAATGGTTACTATACTTGCTGCTAATTGCATGGAAAATGGAGACATGCCTATAGCAAAAATACCCTTTACAACTTTAGCATCTAGTTTCAAATTTTTGTACCGTATTTTTAATACACTTTTTCCACCAAAGAAATAAGATAATACCCATATAGTATTTACAGCTTGAGCTATAACCGTAGCTATAGCAGCTCCCCTAGTTCCCATGTTAAATACAAAAATAAAAAGAGGGTCTAAAATCGTATTTAGTATTCCACCAATTAACATAGTAACCATAGCCACTCGTGGATTACCTTCAGATCGTATAGTATTATTCAGTCCAAAGCCTATATTTTGAAAAACTACGCCTAGTAATATTATTGTTATGTACTCCTTAGCATATGGCAAGGTATCTTTACTAGCTCCAAACTTTAGTAACATGGGTTCTAAAAATATAAGTCCTACTACCGTTACAATCATTGAAATTATGATAATAAGAGTAAAGGCATTTCCTAAGATATGTTCTGCCTCTTCTTTTTTTTGCTGGCCAAGCTTTATAGATATAAGTGCTGCGGTTCCAATTCCTATTAGCATTCCAAAGGCCAAAATTATAGTGGCAATGGGAAATGTAACTGTAACGCCCGATAAAGCAAGCTTACCTATGCCTCTTCCTATAAATATTCTATCTATAACATTATATAAGGCATTAACTAACATGCCTACAATGGCTGGAATAGAAAACTTTAGCAGTAGCTTACCTACCTTTTCTTCTCCTAATTGTTTTGATCTATCCAAATAATCATCCCCTTCGTACTTTGCTATGTAATTCTATCATAAATACAAACAATAATACAAAAATATATTATTAGGCATATGAAAGAAAATAGACTAGCATACTGACTAGTTATTTTTTTGAATATGCCTTATAGCTCTATTAACGCAAAATAACCAACATTAAATTAAATACTATGTTGGCTACTTTATATGTTGTATATATTATTTATTAATTAATTCATTTAGCTTTTCTTCTATGTATTCATTAAGTTCTTTTTCTCCAATAGTTGTTATATCTTTTATAAAGTCAGGCTTTACTCTAAAGAAATTAATCACTAACTTATTTCCTACAATTATATATTCATCTGAATGTAAAGGCGAAAATATAACCTCTAGTTCCTCATATTTATTAGCACCTTCTACCTGCCTAAGTTTCTCTGACATTTTATCTAAATTAAGCTTTTTTATAGGTTTTACCATGGAGTTTGTATATTCTAAATCCTCCATCATCCACATATTGTTGTTCCAAAACTTTCTTTCTTTTTTGTTTCCCACAAAGGGCTCTCTGTTTTTAATAGCGCTTAAGGCTCTTCTTACTGATTCCCCATTAAATTCTTCATCATAGGCACAGGACAAAGCCTGCATAGCAGCTACATCATAGAAAAACTTTTCTGCTACATTTTCTTTTTCCTTTGCAGCCTGCCAAAAATAAAGCATAGCTTCTACTGCTTCTAAATTTACTTTGATCCTTTGTAACATTTTATTGCTCCCTCCAACATAAGTCATCTGCTAGATAAATAACTTACTTTATTAAAACCATTTATATAAGATTTCTACATATAGGTTAAAAAACCTTTTTAACAAGATAAAATTTATAAGATTTCCATATCCACTTTCTCCACAATAGTTTCTGTATTATCTTCGATATAGTTTAATACATTTTGTATCATACTATTAGCGTGTCTTGAATCATTGCTAACGCAGGCAATTCCAAGTACAATAGATTGATGTAAATCTTGATTTTCAACTTCAGCTATAGAAACATTATACTTATTTTT
>CALJTN010000377.1 GCA_937976175.1 uncultured Clostridiaceae bacterium
AGATCTTTTCCCAGTAGTAGATAATAATAATCTTACAGTACCAGGCATTGGACTAATGCCAACAAATGTATTAAATGATACTCATTTTGATGACAGGGGGCTAAAAGCAGTTACAAAATAATTGATTAATTCTACTTCCATAGGTATAAAAGTGAGCATAATAATTTATAATATAGCTGTGGAGGTGTTATCTTGAAATTATCAATACATGAGGCAAGTAAATTAATCGGTGTAGCTGTATCAACTATGAGAAGATGGGAAAGTGAAAAAGTAGTCATAAATTATAAAGATAGACTTATAAGATTTGGTTACGAAATAATAGAACAACTGTGTTTCATTAATGATGTAGATATGGAAATAATAAATTATAGTGAAGATAAGAATCATGAAGAAGAACTAGTAGAAGACGTATTATCTGTTATTACAGTATTTTCAGCAAGACTCTATGGGAGTAGAAGTCATAAAACTAAAAAAATAACTGGAACTAACAAGAAACTGTTTAAGGAAGAATTATTAGAAGAAGCCCAGTGATATTTATACATAGCTTTCTAAAGGACGTAAAGGTGGTAAAGTGTAGTGATATTTAATCGTAGAGTAGAGGTTATATTTTCAAAAGAAGATATAAAAGTTTTAGATGGTCAGTCTAGGATATGTAACTGGCTTTATAATAAGCTTCTTGAAATATCTATAAAAGATTATAACGAAAATAATAACGAAAAAAACTTACTTCACGGAAGGAAATTGAGAGATTTAGTTCCAGTTTTAAAAAGAGAATGTAATTTTTTAAATACTGTTCATTCTTCACCTTTAAAAAATACTGCACTAAGGCTTAAGGATTCATATATTAGCTTTTTTTGTAGGGGGAAGGGGTTTCCGCACTTTAAAGCATGGAAAGATAATTGGTTTTCATTATTCTACGATGAACCTAATAAAGGCTTTAAAATATTAGATGGAAATAGTCTTCAAATCAGTCTTGGAGTGAATGAACTAAAAAATAGATTAAAGGTAATAGGGAAGTTAAAAGAACCTTTATCCCTCAGAAAAGAAGATAAAATTAAAAACTTTAGACTATGTAAACATCAGGGACAGCGATATTATGCTGTGTTTTGTATAGAAAGGGAAGATGTTAAGCCTAAAGAGATTAATAGTTGGCTTTCCATAGATCCTAATCATAAAAATTTATTTGTAGCAGTTGATAATAATGGTGTAAGCTATGAATTCTGTAAACTAACTCAATTAAAATATTGGGATAGAGTTATAGATAATATAAAATCAAAAAGAGATTTATGTGTGAAGAAGGCAAAGATAAAGATAACAGAAAATGGGACTGAATACTTTATTCCTAGTAAAAGATGGTCAAGGCTTAACAAAGCCTTAGACAGAGCATGGAGCAGCAGACGAGAACAAATTAAGTCAGCATGTTTTAGTATAGCAAACTGGTCATCAAAGAATTATGATTACATAGCCTTCGGAGATTATACTCCTACTCTAGATAATGCTATAGAAATTAATATGCATAGAAGTATGTTGAATCAAGAAGTCATAGGATCACTAAGGAATATAATGAAATGGGTAATGCAAAGAAGTGGTAAAAGCCTTTCTGTAGTAGACGAAAAAAATACTACAAGTACCTGTAGTATCTGTGGCTATAAAGAAAAGAAAGATCCAAGTATACGAGAGTTCACATGTCCAATGTGTAATCATACTTTCAATAGAGATATAAATAGCGCTATAAATATAGCTAAAAAAGATAAAATATTGTCTGGCTCGGACTATGTAGGTTGGGATTTATCAAAGCCTACATACACTGCTATGTGGAATTTTACAACCGGTAAAGTTCTATTTACAGGCTACTAACTAAGTAATTGGCTAGGTAGATGAATTAAATTAGGAGGATGATATCTCCTAAGCAGAAGTTACTCAAATGACTAACTTAAAGTATATTTGAGTATATTTTGTAGAGCGGCAGGCTAGGAAGGCTCATGGTTGCTCTAAGAGATACCGGTAAAGAAATCGGAATAGGTTGCGATGAAGGGACAGGACTTTCAATAATAAATAACGTGGGAACAGTAAATGGAGACCAGGGGGTATTTATTGTAGATGTAAGAAATGCAGTTTATAAAGCAAGTGGTTCTGGTAACACTTTTGGTGTAACTGGTGCTAAATTACACTATTTAACTCATGGAGACACCTACGATTTTACAACAGGACACATTATCATTTCCAATAACAAGACTTTATTTGATGAAAGTACAAGTGCTAATTTAGCTGGTGTAAATAATATATTTGGTGCTTACGAAACGACAAAAGCTATAATTAATTTAGTAAAAAGCACTGAAACCTCCTTAACAGCAACTGTAAAAAGTTCAAGTGAACCTAATTTTCAAGTACTGTTTGGCAAGGATGGAGATACTAAGGCCTATGGTTCTAATAGCAGCTATGCAGATAGTGCATTGTCAGGATACAAAATCACCTCTATAGTGGGATTGAATTTTGGAATAAATGAGATAGTGCCTTTAGTGCCTAGTGTATTAGAAGTGCAAGGGGTTGCAGCAGGAAGGGCAAATGGAAATAATTTAACTTATGCAGCAACTATTATATTTAACAATTCATTGAAGGTAGGCTATGTGGGTGGAAGTGGCAGTTATATTAACGACTCAGAAGTTCCTGAGCACTTTCTTGAAATTAAAAGAGGAAGTACAATTTTAACGCAAGGTTCTAGTAGTTTAAAGATTATTGATGGTACTAAGCTTGAAGTTGTATTAAAATCAGGAGATTTTGCTAATGGAGATACAATAATTTTAAAAACTACAATAGTAGACACTAATAATAACCCATTGCTTGTTGAGGAAACTTATGTTTTCAATAACGGAGCCTGGTCTAAGACAAACTAGTTTTCTAATGTTGAATTAGTAGAAAAAATTTTAGTCTGAAACCAACAGCGGTAGTAGCGGTTCAAGTTGCCAATAAGGTGAGTACGGATGCTTCCATTAGAGAAGCTATCTTAAGATGATGTAAATATCATCTTAAGATAGCTTTTTTTAACCACATTTTTGGTATAGTAAAGTAGTAGTTGACTAGTTTTATGAATATTTGCTTCCTTTAATACACGCCTACAGCATCCCAGGCTGCTTTTACAGCAGAAACCTCTGCTCCGTTTGCACCATAAAGATCTGTAGCAGATTGAACAAGTGCCACTCTTGCATCATGGAAGTTAGAAGTAGATATTAAATAGGTAGTTAAAGCTCTGTAATAAATTTGTTCTGCTTTATTTATACCTACATTTGGGTTAGAGGCTGTAAGATAACAAGCTTTGTTTGGAATGCCACTGTTTGTGTGAACTCCACCCCAATCTCCTGCCTGAGTATTAGGAGAAACTACAAATTTATTCATATGATCTGGATCACCATATTTAGTTGGATCAGCCATATCTCTTAAGGCATCACCAGCTATTTTAGGTGTCCAAACATCTTCACCTATTAGCCAATCGAATTTACTAGTTTGTGCATAGTATTCTATGAATGCACCAAAAGCATCTGACATAGATTCGTTTAATGCTCCTGATTGAAGTGCATAAACAAGGTTTGCTTCATGTTCATCTACAGCATGAGTCATTTCATGAGCCACTACATCCAAAGCGCCAGATAATTCAACAGAGTAAACCCCATCCCCATCTCCATAAACCATTTGATATCCATTCCAAAAGGCATTTACATAATTTCTAGAATAGTGAACCGTAGATTTAATTCCCATGCCTCGGCCATCAAGACTATTTCTATTGAATTTAGATTTGTAGTAATCATATACAACTCCCGCATAGTAGTGTGCATCTACTGCAGCTTTATCATTAATTGTGCTTGTAGTTGAGTAAACGATAGAACCAGGGGTTCTAGTGCGATTACCAGCAGTATAAGTAGTTATGGGAGCTGCCTTTGTAAGATCATTTAATTGATATTGCGTTAATCCTTTTGTGGTAACCATATCAAGATTTAAGGACCTGGTATCGTTAAGTACACCCAGGCCTGTTCCTGTAGTTGCAACACTGGCTATTTTATTCATTGATTTTACTATAGCGCCGGTTTCAGCATTTATAAAGAATTGCCAATTGCCTGGAGTTGGATATAAAAAACTTAATTTAACTAAATAAACTGGAACATACGCATCATCTATATTATATAAGTAAAGTTTAGTAGTTGGAGGTCCTTCAAGTTCATCAAAGTCAACTTCACCCTTTGCAATATTAAGAGCTTTGTCTTCACCTATAAAACGTCCTTTGTTTATTTTAGTAGCTTTTGCAGCAGCATCATATTTACCATTTATAGCATATACTTCGCCATTTTCATTAAAGTGAATTATATATTCATTGCCGTAAACTGGGATGCCTTTTACCATTTGTTGAGTTTTTATATGTGTGAAGCCTAAGTTGTCACTGCTAGCTTTTAATTCTGCCAATTCATTTACAGAGTCTTCAATTCCGAAGTTGTTTTCTTTAAAGAATTGATGTACACCACTCATGTCCTTTGATAGTTTCTTTGAAGATTGTATTTTTTCAAACTTTGGTGCCTTGGACTGTGATGCATTTGTGTTTTGTGGACTAATTAACACTACCATTGTCATTGCTATTGCAGTTAAAATTGAAATTATTTTTTTTATAATAATGCACTCCTTAAAAATTATTAATGTATAGTAAGCTTACCCATGTATTAATATTAATGGAACAATGTGGAATTAGTCAATTGAATTCATAGGACTAGTTTCTATAAAATGTAACAAAACCAAAGCGTAATAAGTTACTTTTAGGGAAAATTGGTTTAAAAAAGTAAATCGCGAAGGAATTTTATTAAATATATGGAATATATTATTATTACTACAAAAAGAAGGAGGTTTTTTATGGCCATTTATTATGAAAATCCAAAGATTAGTGAAGGTACTTATGAACACACCATAGAGTTATCAACGTATCCAAGGCCTTGGATTAGATACTTTGCGAGAATGATAGACATGTGGTTTGGAGTGATACTAATAGCTATAGCGTGGGTTATACTTTCACCTACTACCTATGATAGAATTCTTGTTGATAATGGTAATGACTATATAGCGGCATTAGTTTTATATACAATATGGTTGGTTGTTGAGTCCATGATGGTATCAACACTAGGAACAACATTTGGCAAGTGGATTTTTAGCTCAAAAGTCATTAGTGTGGATGGTAGAAAATTAAAGTTTTCTAAAGCGCTCTTAAGAAATTTTTCAATGTTTTTTTATGGATTAGGGCTAATGATACCTATAGTGAGTCTATTTGCACTAGTTAATTCATTTAAGGAACTGAAAAATCAAAGTTATGGTGGCTTTACAAAATGGGATATACAAACTAAATCAGCAGTTATTACAGCTAAATTAAAACCCATAAAAATAGCTCTATTAATAACGTTTTGTATAGCAAGTTCAGTAGGTTACAGCTATTATTATGTTAATCAAGCGAATAGTATAAATGCAAATAGTACTACAGTAGAGCAATTGGATGAATGGTGGACTAAACTTGACAATGAAGCAACCTTATTAGCTGATTGGGGAGAGGAACTATCAATTAAATTTGATAATATAACTAAACTTGCTGAAGAGCTAGAGGAAAGTCGTAATAGTGACAGTGAAACTGAGTATAGCAATAACGTAGATAATTATAATAGTGTAGTTAATGCTTATAATCAAGAGCAATCTTTATATGAAACTAGACGGCTACAATATAACTCAGATGTAGAAAGCTACACTAAAAAATATGATGAGGTAATGGGTACTACAGAGTAAGTTTTATAATTTTCTATAGAATTTTCAAGAATAAAGTGTATACTGTAATTATATTATTTGTAGTGAGGGTACTTTATTTGAAAAATAACTATCAAAGGAGGTGATTAATATATGGAATTTATTGAAATAATCAAGGCGATTATTCTTGGTATTGTTGAGGGTATCACTGAGTGGCTACCAATAAGTAGTACAGGTCATATGATATTAGTTGATGAGTTTTTGCAGCTCAATATGACTAAAGCCTTTAAAGAAATGTTTTTTGTAGTTATTCAGCTTGGAGCAATCATGGCAGTGGTGATTTTATACTTTAAAAGGTTAAATCCTTTTATTATTAAGAAAAAGTTAACTATAAAAGAGGGCACCGTATCGCTTTGGTTAAAAATAATTACTGCCTGTGTTCCAGCCGCAATTATTGGTCTGACTTTTGATGATAAGATTGAGTCAATGTTCTATAACTATCAGACAGTAGCCTTCGCCCTAATTCTCTACGGCATTCTATTTATAATTATTGAAGGCAAACACAAAAATAAAATGCCTAGAATTAATGAACTATCACAAATTACATATAAAACTGCAATTATTATAGGAGCATTTCAAGTACTTGCATTAATTCCTGGTACCTCTCGATCAGGCACAACTATACTAGGTGCTATACTAATAGGAACATCTAGAACGGTTGCAGCAGAGTTTACATTTTTCCTAGCTATTCCTGTTATGTTTGGAGCCAGCCTATTAAAAATCTTTAAATTCGGTTTTATTTTAACAAATGCTGAATTTATAACTCTATTCACAGGAATGATAGTCTCTTTTGCAGTTTCAATATTAGCAATTAAATTCTTAATGGGGTATATAAAAAAGCACGATTTCACAGCATTTGGTTGGTATAGAATTGTGCTTGGAATTATAGTAGTTTTATATTTTTTAGTTATAGGGTAATGTCTATAGCTTATAACATTATAATAAAATGAAGTATGTTATCAAATAATAAATCAAAAGCCAATGATAAACCTGTCATTGGCTTTTGGAGATAGATTAAGTTATGAATACTATGGTATAAAAGGCACTAATTTTTTTAAGATAATAGGATATAGATTAATAAAATACCTTGTTGGAAAACCTTATAATATTAATACTTACAGGGAGTTGATTTTTCAATGTCAAATACTTGGATGTGTGTAAGAAATATAAGAGAGGCTAGAGAAGGTGAGCTATTTTTAAGCAATGGTGAGATTACTGAATATACTGAACAAATTAGATTAATTAGAATGGATAACAAGGTAAAATTATTTGTTAGCTTTGAAGAAATAAGTAGTTTATTCAAGCGTGTAGAAAATAGCTATACAATTTATGGATTATGGACTACAGAAAATTACAATAATTCTTTTAAAAAACTACTTAACCGAAAGTTAAAGATGAAATCAGGTTACATTAAAGTAAATCTAGAGATTTTTGATACAGATACTCTTTGTAGAATTTATTCAGAGCTATTATTATATCTTTATAAAATTAAAACAAAAGAAATTCTAATACAGTTTTCTACAATGATAAGGTACCAATTAGAGTCATTGAAAATGATTTATGAAAATAAAGATTTAGTTAATTTTGATGAAGAGTTTGAGCAAACAGCAATACAGTTTAAAAAAATATATGAGATCTGTAACTCAATGGAATCAGAAATTGAAGTAATTGAAGGGGATTATAGACATAAGCTAATAAAAGAAAGAATGGAAAATAGAAAAGAAATAAATAGATTAAATATATTAATGTTAGATGAAATTAGCGAAATGAAAGATTGAGAAACTATAGGGATAGTAGAGGAGAGCGGTACCATGGAATATAGGATTCTTGGAAAAACTGGGTTAAGTGTTTCTGTAATTGGCTTTGGGGGTATACCGGTGCAAAGAATCAGCAAAGAAGAGGCTGTTAAGGTTATAGAGCGAGCCGAGGAGCTTGGAATAAATTTTATTGATACCGCAAGAGGATATGGTATTTCGGAAGCATTTATTGGAGAGGCACTTAAAGAAAACCGAGAAAAGTGGATTATTGCTTCTAAGACAATGGTTAGAGATAAAGAGGCTATGAAAACTGACATAGATATAAGTCTTAGAAATTTACAGACAGATTATATTGATTTATACCAATTTCATAATGTGAGGACAATGGAGGATTATAAAAGCATATTAAGCGAGGATGGAGCATATGCGGCACTAGAAGAAGCCAAGGTAGCGGGGAAAGTTAGGCATATAGGAATAACCTCTCACAGTTTAGAACTGCTAAAAATTGCAGTGGAAAGTGGTAAGTTTGAGACAATAATGTATCCCTATAATATAGTGGAGACGCAAGCACAGGATCTCTTTAAAAGGGCTTATGAACTAAATATTGGGGTTATAGCAATGAAACCTATGGCTGGTGGGGCACTTACAGATGGTACCAGGGCTATGAAATTTATTTTAGAGAACAAATCTATTACCACTGCCATACCTGGGATGGCCTCCATACAGGAAGTTGAAGAGAATTCTAAGGTGGGTTGTAGCTTTGCACCTTTAACCCATGAGGAAATGGAAAAAGCGTTAAAGGATGCTAGTGAATTAGGAGATGAGTTTTGCAGAAGGTGTGGTTATTGTGCACCTTGCCACAGGGGGATAGATATTCCAACAATGTTTATGATTAGTGGATATAAGGAAAGGTATAACTTAGCTACCTGGGCTGAGGAGAGGTATGCTGCAATGAAAAAGACTGCTGTGGATTGCACTGAATGTGGTGCTTGTGAAGGAAAATGTCCATATAATCTTCCCATAAGGAAGATGCTTAAGGAAGTTAGAAAAACATTCAAGAAATAACATGAGAAAAGATAAGACTTTTGTTCACTTTAATTGAACAAAAGCCTTATCTTTTCCTAGGGAATACATATTTCATTCCTAATTTCGCCAAGATTATGTAATCTATTCATAGGTATTGCACTATAATAATGCTATAATAATATTAATATTATTAGAAAAGAGGTTTAATATGAAGAAAAAAATAGTCTTATTATTTTTTGCAATATTCATAGTTTTTAATAGCTTTTCACTAAAAACTGTTACTTCTACTGAGCATAAAAATAGAATATTATTTATAAGTTCTTATAATTCCTCTTTTCCAATTTTTTTTCAACAAGTAGATGGAATTAAATCTGTTTTAACCAATGAAGATTATATTTTAGACTTAGAATTTATGGATAGTAAAAGATTCTTTGAGAAGAAGAGCATTGATAACTTTTATAATTCAATAAAATATAAAATAAATAGTAATCCGAAAAAATATGATGCAATTATTGTAGGGGATGATAATGCCTATGACTTTGCTATAAGGCATCAAGATGAATTATTCAAAGATATTCCCATGGTTTTTTTTGGCGTAAATGATGTTGAAAAGGCTATAAAATCATCGAATAATCCTTGGGTTACAGGGGTAGCTGAGGCTGTTTCTGTGGAGGATACCTTGAAAGTTGCTCTGAAAGTAAGACCTAATGCTACAAGGATTGTGGCTATAGGAGACACAACAGAAACTGGTCTTCAAGATGTAAAGAGTTTTTATAAGGAACAGAAAAATTTTAGTAATTTGGAGTTTTTAGATATAAATTTAGGAAGGATTACTATTGAAAATTTTAAGAGTCAGGTAAGGAATATAGATAGCAGTACTATAGTACTTTTCATTGCTGCCTTTAGGGACTTAAATGGAAACCCAATTGACTTTGAAACAGGTGTTGCCCTTGTAAGAGATAATTGTAGTGAGCCTCTATTTAGCTTATATCTTCATGGTATAGGAAGTGGACTTTTAGGTGGAAAGGTTGTTAGTCATATTGAACAAGGAAAAATTGCAGCGGAAATGGTGGAAAAAATACTTTCAGGAGCTAAAATAGAACAAATACCTGTTACAGAAAAAAGCCCTAATAAATACATATTTGATTATAAACAGTTGAAGAAATTTGATATAAATGAAGGACTACTTCCAATTGATAGTTTAGTACTAAATAGAGAAGTGTCTTTCTACGAAAGATATAAAAATTATATATGGTCTATTTCAATTGTTTTTATTATAATGGTGGTTTTTATTGCTTATTTGTTAATTAATGTTAAGTTTAGAAAAAAAGCTGAGAGAGATTTAGTTGAAGCTAATAAATCTCTAGGTGATACTTATGAAGACTTAGAAGCTGCTTCAGAAGAGTTAAAAGCACAGTTTGATGAAATACAAATGCAAGATAAAGTATTAATTCATGCTAAGGAAAGCTATAGGTTAATATGTGAAGCAAGCACAGGGGGAACTTGGGATTTTGATTTGAAAAGTAATACAAGAAATTTTACATATAGTTGGTACAAGGAATATGGATTTTCAGAAAAGGATGTTCATAATATAAAAAAATGGGTGGGGCGTATACATCCCGAGGATAAGGAGATATTTTCAAACTATCAAAAGTTAATTAAGGAAAGCCTAGAGGAAAAGTATTCCTGTGAATATCGCATTGCAATCAGTAGTGGAGAATATAGATATCTTGTAGAGAAGTGCATAGTTATACGCAATACTGAGGGTGAAATTCAACGGATAGCAGGATCACATACAGATATAACGGACAGAAAGCTCCAAGAAATTAAAATTGAGAAGCTAGCATACCATGATATTTTAACGGGACTTCCTAATAGAGCTTATTTAAGTGAAGTGTTCAATTCTATATTACTTAATTGCAATGAGAAGATTTGTTGTGGTGCCACTATCTTTATAGGCCTTGACAACTTTAGTCTTATAAATGAATTTTTTGGACATGAGACAGGGGATAAGGTGCTTATTTATATAGGCAATAGACTTAAAGAAGCTTTTGAATTGTGTAATAAGGTATTCGTAGCTAAGTTTGGTGGCGATGAATATGTTATCCTTATTAAAGGCTTAAGTGGTGATGAAGAAGTGAAAGAATACATTAAAAGAATTTTGAAAGTATTTGAGGCTAAGGTTGTAATTGAGGATAATGAGCTCTATGTATCTATTAGTATGGGAATAGTTATATTTCCAAAAGATGGAGTTACAGTGGAAGAGCTTTTCAAAAATGCTGATACAGCCTTACGTAAGGCAAAGGAATCAGGGAAGAATTGCTATAAGTTTTTTGATTACTCTATGAATGATAGTATAAAAAATAAAATATTAATGCAAAGCAGTATAAGAGAAGCACTAGAAAACAATGAATTTGCTTTATACTATCAACCACAGATTGATGTTTTAACTGGGAAGTTATGTGGCTATGAAGCTTTAATAAGATGGATAAGTCCAAAGCATGGCTTTGTGCCTCCAGATAAGTTTATAAAGCTTTCAGAAGAAAATGGAACCATTGTGGCCCTAGGCAGATGGGTACTTTCAGAAGCTTGTGAGTTTTGTAAAAAAATCAATATTAATGAAGAAGACAAATATGTTATTTCGGTGAATGTTTCTGCAATTGAGCTTATACAATATGAGTTTGTTGATAAGGTTAAAGAGATTATAAATAAAAGCGGAGTTAACCCAAATCTTATTGAAATTGAAATTACTGAATCTGCATTAATGGAATCCTTTGATACTAATATTGAAAAACTTAATAAGCTAAGAGAATTCGGACTAAGTATCGCTATGGATGACTTTGGAACAGGTTATTCATCCTTAAATTATTTGAAACTATTGCCTATAGACACACTGAAAATAGATAAATCCTTTGTGGATGATATCGTAAATAGTAATGCTAATAAAAATTTTGTTGACATTATTATAGTGTTGGCACATAGAATGGGTCTAAAGGTTGTAGCAGAAGGAGTAGAGACAGAAATTCAAAGATCGGTGCTTACTGCTCAAGGTTGTGATAAAATACAAGGATATATTTTCAGTAAGCCTTTAACAGAAGTTGCTGCAATAGAATATAAAAGATTGGACTGAAGTATTTATTTAACTTCAGTCCATATTTTATCTAGTTCTGTTAATGCATTTCCTATATCCTCTAAGTACTCACCTTTTTTTACTGCGTCAATTGGTGGATACACGGCTTTATCCTCTAGTATTGTTTTATCTATATATTGATATGCGGAGGTATTAGGATTTCCATAAGGAAAGCTTTGAGAAATTTCTGCGCTTATTTCAGCTTCCATTATAAAGTTAATGAAAAGTTCTGCTGCCTTAATATTCTTTGCATCTTTGGGAATTACAAAGTTGTCTTGCTGAAGGAATAGACCTTCCTCAGGTATTACATACTTTACATTTGGATTTTCGCGAAAAGCTAGGCTTCCTTCTGCCCCCCAGGCAAATATTGCTTTTGCTTCTCCATTTATGAGACTAGTTTTTGGACTATCACTATCATAAGATTTAATATTAGCCTGTAGTTTTTTTAGCTCAATTTTCGCCTTTTGAAGAGCTTCAGCACTAGTTTCATTTAGAGAATATCCTAGCATCTTCATAGTCATGCCAATAATAACTCTTTCATCATCAAGTACAGTTAAAGAATTCTTAAGCTCTGGCTTCCAAAGGTCTTTATAACTAGTTATTGTGCCTTCAGGAATCTTTGAACTATCGTAGGCTATTATTCCTGCAAGCCACATGTAGGGAATACTATACTTGTTACCCTTATCAAAGGGTAGATCTAAATACTGCGAGCCTATATTGCTAAGGTTTGTTAGATTAGTTTTGTCTATTTCATGAATAAGGTCTTGTTTGCTTAATATTTCAACCATAAAATCACTGGCAACGGTAAGATCGTAATTTCCACCACCTGCCATGAGTTTCGCTAGCATCTCTTCATTGGAAGAAAAGGTACTATAATTTACTTTAATATTATAGGTTTGTTCAAATTTATCAATAACGGACTCTGGTAAATACTCAGACCAGTTAAAAACATTTAAAACCTCTTTAGGCTCTGTATTATTTTTAGCATAACTGTATATTCCGCCACCAACACCTAGGAAGATTAGTAAGATTGACGTTAAGATAGCTAAAATCTTTTTCATATTTATATTTACGTTTCTAATTAAAAGTGAAAAAGAAAGCACTATAATTGTTAGTAATATGATCAAGGTGGAAAGAGCGTTAATTTCAGGTGTAACACCGAATTTTACCATAGAGAAAACTTTAAGTGGTAAAGTCACACCTGAAGGTCCGGCTACAAAAAAACTAATTATTACATCATCTAGGGATAAGGTAAAGGCTAATAGTCCTCCGGCAATAACCCCTGGCATTATAATCGGTAGCGTCACATAAAAAAAGGTTTGCAGGGGTGTAGCCCCAAGATCCATTGCTGCCTCTTCTACGGATTTATCAAAGCCGTCAAGTCTAGTTTTAACCACTGCAACTACATAAGCTATGCTGAAAGTTACATGAGCAATAATTAAAGATACCTTCCCCAGTGGTATTTTTACAAAGGAAAAGAATACAAGCAGGGATATACCCATAACTATTTCTGGTATAACTAAGGGCACATATAATATTGAATCAACTATTCTTTTTCCTCTAAATTTATATCTATACATACCAAGTGCGGCTAAGGTTCCTATAATTACGGAAAGGGTTGTACTTATTATAGCTATAATAAAGGAGTTCTGAACCGCCTCTAAGATTCCTGCATTATGGAGAAGGCTATGATACCATTTAAAGGTGAAACCTGTCCATACTACGTTTAGTTTCGACTCATTAAAGGAGAATGCCATAAGTACCACAATGGGTATATATAAAAACGAAAATATCAAAAGTAAATATACAAATTTAATGGAATTTAGTTTTTTGTTCTTCATTCTTATAACACCTCCTTAGTGCCATTAGTTCCGTGTACCCTTGAGTTATAGATAATAATTGAAAGCATAACAATTATTAAAACAACGGAGATAGCGGATCCAAAGGGCCAATCTCTTGCAGTAAGGAACTGATTTTTAATAAGATTACTCATAAGGATTACTTTGCTTCCTCCCATAAGATCAGTTACGAAGAAAAGTCCTAGAGTAGGAATAAAAACTAAAATACTACCTGATATAATACCACCTTTTGTAAGTGGAAGGGTAACCTTTAAAAATTTATAAATTGGTGGTGCTCCAAGGTCTGAAGCAGCGTCTAATACCTTCTTATCAAGTTTCTCTATAGAGGTATAAAGAGGAAGTACCATAAAGGGAAACATCATATATAACATACCAATCATAACCGCAGTATTGTTATACATTAAATTAAGAGGCACATTTATTATATGAAGGTTAATCAGCACAGTATTTATTATACCTTCTGTTCGAAGTAACACTATCATTGCATAGGTTCTAACTAGAGAGTTAGTCCAAAAGGGAAGTATTATAAGTAAAAGTAATAGAGGCTTAAACTTTTTATTTACATTTGATATTATAAAGGCAAAGGGATATCCAAGCAGCAAACATAAAACCGTAGTATATATAGCAATTACAATGGATTTCATAAAAATATTGATATAAAGGGGATTTAAAAGTTTTAAATAATTATCTAAAGTAAACTTATATATTATATCTCCAACTTCTCCTCTAGTAGAAAAACTTACTACCACTATAAAGAAAAGAGGGATAACGAAAAAACCAAGCATCCATAGC
This sequence comes from uncultured Clostridiaceae bacterium, assembly GCA_937976175.1. Lineage (GTDB taxonomy): Bacteria > Bacillota > Clostridia > Clostridiales > Clostridiaceae > Clostridium_AD. Next base: position 14,388 of record CALJTN010000377.1, read on the forward strand.
ACAGCGGGAAAAATTGTTGGCAAGTATTTTAAAAAGGATTTTTTAGTTTTCATTTATTTCGCCCCCTTTAAGCTTTTATAACTATAGTATGATTTGGCTTCCAGGTTACGAAATAATCTTTTATTTCCTCTGAAAACATAAAGTTTTGTCCTATGGGCTCATTAACTACAATTTCTTTGCCGTTATTAAGCAGCATAACAACTTTAATATTTGAACCTATATAGATTTTTTCCTTGAATTTGCACTGAAGCCATACATCTCCTTCTTCAGTAGTTTCTTTTATTTTAATCCTTTCAGGTCTAACAGAAACTGTAAATTTATCGCCCAGCTTATAACTCAGGTTAGGTATTCTGATTATATCCTCTTCATGTTCAAGCTTAAGTAAAACTTCATCTTCTTTTAACTTAAAGACTTCTCCCTCTAGAAGGTTTGTCTCTCCTAGAAAGTTAGCTACAAATTTAGTTTTAGGCTGCTCATAAAGTTCTTCCGGTGTTCCAATTTGTTCAATAATTCCTTGATTCATAACAACAATTCTATCAGACATAGTTAAAGCTTCTTCTTGATCATGGGTAACGAATACAAAAGTTATACCAAGGATTTTTTGAAGATGCTTAAGCTCTAATTGCATTTGTTTGCGAAGTTTTAAATCAAGAGCACCTAGTGGCTCATCTAAAAGAAGAACCTTTGGACTGTTTACTACAGCTCTAGCAATAGCAACACGTTGCATTTGACCACCACTTAACTTAGAAGGCATTCTATTTTCATAACCTTCAAGTTGTACCACTTTTAATATCTCATTTATCTTGTCTTTGATCTCATGCTTTGGCAGCTTTTTCATTTTAAGGCCAAAGGCTATATTATCATAGACATTCATATGAGGAAATAAGGCATAGTTTTGAAATACTGTGTTAACACAGCGAAGGTAGGGTGGTTTCTCTGTAATATTTTCTCCCTCAATTACAATTTCACCACTTGTAGGTAATTCAAAACCTGCGATAATTCTTAAAGTAGTGGTTTTTCCGCAACCACTTGGTCCAAGTAGGGTTAAAAACTCGCCTTGCCTAATATCAAGGTCTAAGTTCTTAATTACAGCCTCATCTTGATCAAAACTTTTACAAATGTTTAACAACTGAACAAAAACATTCTTTGTCACACCTTAACAGCTCCTTCTTTATTATATTTTTATAAACTATATTTTTTCAGTTATAATTATACAT
>CALJTN010000378.1 GCA_937976175.1 uncultured Clostridiaceae bacterium
TATTGCTATGGAAGACTTAAAGAAAGCTCTATCCTTAAGTCAAAATTTCTTGGCACAGATACAGAAAGAAAAGGCTAAGGAATATGAAGTTATAAAAGAAATAAAAAAGCTATTAAAAGAGCATATGGCGGAGAAAAAAAGTATTTCTTTAAAAAGAAGTGAGGCAGCAGGAGTGATTGGTGTATCTATAGATGTAATTATTAACTGGGAAAGAAACGGAATGCTAGAGATACCAAGAAATAATAAAAATAATTACAGGGTTTATTCTGAAAATGAATTGATATTATTAAAGATTATAAAACTTTTAAGAGGTGAAAACTACATTACACAATGTGCACGGAATATGATTAAAAAGATACAAGCTAATGACTTTGAATTCTTAATTAAAGATGATGAGTTATTATCTCCTATAGAAGAAAAAGAAAGGGATATAAAGAATCTGATTTCTCATCTAAGCACATTGACTAATAAATAGTGATATCTGTGTCAGGTAAAAGGTAAGATATGAATTAAATCAATAAGTTAAAGCTTCTTACAGATTAGGAAGCTTTATGGAAAAGTTAAGGAGTACTAAGGAGGGAATATAGATGGAGCAGGAATTTATAGTTTTAAAAGGCTGCAGGGAAAATAATTTAAAAGATATTTCACTAAAAATACCTAAAAGAAAGATAACAATATTTACAGGGGTATCCGGCTCAGGGAAGTCATCCATTGTTTTTGAAACAGTAGCAAAGGAGGCACAACGTCAATTAAATGAGACCTTCACTGCCTTTATAAGAACTTTTTTACCTAAGTATGGTGAGGTTAAGGCTGACCATATAGAAAATTTATCAACACCGATTATTATTGATCAAAGCAGGCTTGGTGGTAATTCAAGATCAACCTTAGGAACTATTACAGATATAAATTCCTTTCTTAGAACTTTATATTCAAGGTTTGGAAGTACCTATATCGGTAAGGCTAATATGTTTTCTTTTAATGATATTAATGGTATGTGCCCAGAATGTCAAGGACTTGGTAAAAAGCTGGTTCCCAATATGGAGGAGATACTTGATAAAAGTAAATCCTTGAATGAAGGAGCTATTTTACTTTCAGGTTATGGAGTTGGTTCCTGGCCCTGGAAGATATTTGCTGAATCGGGGTACTTTGATAATGATAAGAAAATATGTGATTATTCTAAGGAAGAATTAGATAAATTTTTATATGCTGAACCGGAGAAAATCAAGATAGATACAACCGGTGGAATGAATATAACTTATGCAGGCTTAATGCTTAAATTTAATAAATCATATTTAAGCAAAGAAGGAGAAACCTCTGAAGCTACAAAGAAAAAGCTAAGTAAGCTACTTATAGAAGATGAATGTCATCTATGTAAGGGCAAAAGACTTCATGAAAGAGTGTATGGATGTTTAATAAAGGGCTATAACATTACAGATTTGACAAGTATGCAAATTGATGAATTAGCTAAGGTAATTAGAGATATAAATGAGCCGGAAGCAGAGCCTTTAATTAAGGGAATAACAGAAAAGCTTAATAACATTATCGATATAGGGCTTGGATATTTAACTTTAGATAGAGAAACTTCAACATTATCAGGTGGAGAATCTCAACGTATAAAGATGGTGAAGTATTTAAATAGTAATCTTGTTGACTTAATGTATATCTTTGATGAGCCAAGTATAGGTCTTCATCCAAGGGATGTTCATAAGCTAAATAATCTTTTGAGGAAGCTTAGAGATAAAGGTAATACTGTAATAGTTGTTGAACATGACCCTGATGTTATTAAAATTGCAGACCATATTATAGATGTAGGACCCATGGCAGGTAAGCATGGTGGTGAAATTGTATATGAGGGAACCTATGAAAAACTACTTCAATGTGGAACCTTAACTGGAAATGCCTTAAATAAAACCCTTTCTATTAAGGAAAAAGTAAGAGACCATGAGGGATATTTAAAGGTTGTAAATTGCAATAAGAATAACTTAAAAAATATCTCTGTTACAATACCTAAAGGTGTATTAACAGTAGTGACAGGAGTTGCAGGATCAGGGAAAAGCACATTAATAAAACATGAATTTTTTAAGCAAAATAAGGATGCAGTACTAGTGGATCAAAGTCCTGTAACAGCTAATTCTAGGTCCAGCTTAGCGACCTATAGCGGAATTATGGATGATATAAGAAAAGCTTTTGCTAAGGCAAATAACGTTACTGCCTCATTATTTAGTTCAAATTCACAAGGAGCCTGCGAAAATTGTAATGGAAGTGGAGTAATAGAAACAAATCTTGCATTTATGGAAAATATAAAAAGTACCTGTGAGGTTTGTGAAGGTAAAAAGTTCAAAAAAGAAGTTTTAGACTATAAATATCAAGGTGAAAATATAATAGAAGTTCTTGAAATGTCGGCTTCAGATGCCATTGACTTTTTCAACCTAAAGCCAATTAAATCAAAGCTTATGTCTATTGATAAAATGGGTATTGGATATTTAACCCTAGGGCAAACGCTAGACACCTTATCCGGTGGAGAAGGTCAAAGATTAAAGCTTGCTAGTGAACTGCATAATGATAGCACGGTATATATATTGGATGAACCAACTACCGGACTTCATATGGCTGATATTGAAAATTTTATCAATATAGTTGAAAGTATTGTGGACAGTGGCAATACGGTTATAATAATTGAACATAACGTGGATATAGTTAAAAGAGCAGATTGGATTATCGATATGGGACCCGAGGGTGGCTCAAAAGGCGGAGAGATATTATTTGAAGGAACTCCAAAGCAATTGCATTACTGTGAAGTATCATTGACAGCAAAGTATATTTAGTGCAGCTTTCGAGCAAAGCTTGATTTAAAGGATTGATATGAATACATATTAGTATAATAATATAGCTCTTACCTAAACAATTGGGGTAAGAGCATTTTATTTTAAATGAGGAAGAACATTAATACACTGGAATTTATTGGACATTCATACAGTTGCTATTTTACTATAGTTTGTGGTAAAATATACACAGTTTGTTTTAAACTTACAAATAACCGAGAGATAATAAACAAAATCCATAATTAGATTAGAGAAAAGGAGAGATTTCTTTATGACGGGATCTGTAATTAATGCGTAGCAAAGGCTATTGCATAAATATTAATAATTAATGATTAAAATATGAAATAACCTTTGCTCAATCCTAAAATTAAATTATATTTAGGAGGAGCATAATAATGAGCTATGTTAAAGCAACCGATGTGTTACCAAAGGAAGTGTTGGATTTAATTCAAAAATATGTTGAGGGTGAATATCTCTATATTCCTAAAAAGGAAGGCAACAGAAAGACTTGGGGACAAACTACCAAAAGCAAAGAGAAAACTTCTTCGAGAAATGCAGATATTTATAAAATATACGAAGAGGGCGTTTCTGCAAAAGTTCTCTCTGAAATGTACTATTTATCGCTTAAAAGTATACAACGAATTATTTCTAAAATGAAAAATGAAATTTAATAAAAAGGTGCGCCATAAAGCAAAAGCTGAGTGGCGCATTTTCATTTCAGAAAAGTGTTGTAGGTTGATGTGCTTATCTAGCCAGTGTTATCATTTGAATTGAAGATTAAGAAAGTGGTGAAACTGATGGTAGAATAAGCGAATTATTAATAGTGAGAAAAAAATAGTATATTATAGATAGTGGGGGATTATAATGCAAATAAGTGCAATTCCAAAAGATTTTATTATTAATATGGCCCTTGAAACAGGTGGGAAAGTAATATCAAATTTTCTGTTACATGGACTAAAAATTAAAAATGATTCAGATAAGAATATAGTATTAAAAGATATAAATTTTGAGTTATATGTTTCAAGCCTATTAGTAAAACAAGTT
>CALJTN010000379.1 GCA_937976175.1 uncultured Clostridiaceae bacterium
ATAAATATTGTATATTTTGCCCAAGTTGCTGGATTTAATAAATGTTGGTCCTACTTAATGCATGAGATTTTCCATGTAAAAGATAATAGAAGTCTTGTGGGTGGATACTTTTCAAAGTCATCTCCAAACTTCTGGCTAGTAGTACTAAGAATGTTTGTGGGTTACAAGTGGTTAGAGGAAGGCCTTGCAAAATTGCCTAAGATAATGGCTGACCCTACAAAGATTTTCCTGATACCTGCTCCCGTAGTTGATGGAGCAACAGCAGCAACGGCGGCAGTAGAAGGAGCAGCAGAGGCAGTAGTATGGGCAGAACCATTAGCAGTACCAGGTTTTATAGAAAATATAGTTAAATGGTCTATGGATAGTTTCTTTTATACCGGAGATGGCGGATTTACAACTTTAGCTACAGTTTTCCAAACCGGTATGGTAATAGCAGAGATATTGGTAGGAATAATGCTGATAGTTGGATTATTTAGTGCTTTAGCATCACTTATATCAATTGCTATGGGTATGATGATTTGGACTTCAGGTATGGCTCCAGCTGAAATGTTATGGTATATAGCAGCGGGAATTGCACTTATAGGTGGATCTGGAAGTACTTTTGGATTGGATTATTATGTATTGCCAGTTTTAAAAAAATACTGGAAAAGCATAGGGATTGTTAAAAAATCTTACTTGTATGTTGATTAATAAATATACCTTTTTAAAAAAGTTATGTAATTAAAAATTAAATTTTTTAAAAATCAAGTGTCCTTTTAAAATATTTAAAAGGACATTTGCTTTTATAGTGGAATATTAAAATATAGGTAGTTACTGTTTACAGAGCAGAAAAAATAATTGGACATAGGTGATAAAATGAGTAAATTTTGGAAGGATTACCCTGATATTGCAGAGGAATTAGAAAATATAACGAAGATAATTAAGGTAAATGTAAAATCTAGTGAAAAAGAATTTGATGAAGCTATTTCTCCTTTAGTTAATTCAGGGGGAAAAATGCTAAGACCTGCTTTTTTATTATTAGCATCAAAATTTGGGGAATATGATAGATTAAAAATACATAATTTAGCTGCAGCCATCGAAATGATGCATATGGCAACATTAGTCCATGATGATATTGTAGATGAAGCTAAGCTAAGACGTGGCGTTGAAACTATACAACACAAATATAGTAAAGAATATGCAGTGTACATAGGCGATTTTTTATTTTGTCAATGTTTTATAATGTTGTCTGCATTTCATTATTCCACGGATAATTTAAGAGATATTTCAAAAGCTATATCTAAAATATGTATGGGTGAAATAATACAACATAATATCAGATACGCAAAACACACAAATCTTAAAAAATATATAAAGGTTATATCAGGTAAAACAGCAGCCTTATTTGCTATTAGCTTTTATACTGGTGCTAAGGAATCCAACTGTAGCGAAAAAACTTCAAAACTACTGGGGAGAGTAGGTTACTATATTGGAATGGCCTTTCAGATCATAGATGATTTACTGGATTATAGCGGAGATGCTGATGAATTAGGTAAAAATGCTCAAAGTGATTTAATAAAGGGGTATTATACACTACCATTAATATATGCCATGGCACAGGACAAAGAAAATATAATTTCAACTATTTTAGATACCTCTTCATTAAACGATGAAAATGTACGAGAAATAACTAAATTAGTTAATCAATATAAAGGGATTGACAAAGCTCAAAACCTAGCAGATAAATACACAAAAAAAGCCTTTGACTATATAGAAAAACTACCTGAATGTGAAAGTAAAGAAATAATTAAAGATGTAACACGAAAATTATTAAATCGCAAGTTTTAATGAATTCTAGAAAGGAAGATTCTATGGCTTATAAAGATTTGCAAGATTTTATAAATAATTTAATGGAAAAGAAACTTTTAGACGAAATTGAAGTAGAGGTAGATAGCGAACTTGAAATCACTGAAATAGCTGATAGAGTTTCTAAAAAATACGGTAATGCATTGCTTTTTAAGAAGGTAAAGAATTCTAACTATCCAGTATTAATTAATGCCTTAGGGACTTATGAAAGAATGAACTATGGATTAGAAGTAGAAAACCTTGATGAAATTACTGAAACTATAATGGATTTTATGGATGCTACTAAGTACATAACCTTAATAAATAAAGAGACGTCTATGCCGAAGCTTGCAGGCGTGATTCCGAAAAAAGTGAAGAATGCTGCTTGTCAAGAGGTAATAGAGGAAGCCGATTTAAATACATTACCAATATTAAAGTGCTGGCCAGAGGATGGAGGTCCATATATAACACTTCCATTGGTGATAACAGTGGATCCAGAAACTAATGTGCAAAACGTTGGAATGTATAGGCTTCAAGTGTATAATAAGAATACTACTGGTATGCATTGGCATCTACATAAGGATGGCAAAGAGATATATGAGAAGTATAGAAAACTTGGCAGAAGAATGCCTGTATCAGTTGCAATTGGATGCGACCCAGCAACTATTTATGCTGCCACCGCACCACTTCCTAAAATTATAGACGAAATGGTTTTTGCAGGATTTCTTAGAAAATCCCCGGTAGAAATTGTTAAGTGTGTTACTAATGATATTTATGTACCTGCTAATGCGGAATTTGTATTAGAAGGATATGTAGACTTAGATGAACAAAGACTAGAAGGACCCTTTGCTAACCATACAGGATATTATTCTCCTGAAGATATGTATCCCGTGTTTCACATCGAAAAAATCACAAGGAAGAAGAATCCAATATATCTTACAACAATAGTAGGTAAGCCTCCTATGGAAAACTGTTACCTTGGAAAAGCTACAGAACGGATTTTTCTGCCATTAATAAAGATTCAATGTTCTGAAATAATAGATATGAATTTCCCTATAGAGGGGATATTTAATAACTGTGTAATTGTTTCTATTAAAAAAGCTTTTCCAAAGCATGCGCAGAAAGTTATGAATTCTCTTTGGGGTCTTAGACAAATGATGTATACAAAAATGATTATAGTGGTAGATGAAGATGTAGATCCAAATGATATTTCCACAGTTGCCTGGAAGGTATTTAACAATATAGACCCCAGTAGAGATTTGGTAATTTCGGATGGTCCTTTAGATTCACTAGATCATGCATCAAATACTCCTCACTATGGTTCTAGATTAGGTGTAGATGCTACAAAGAAATGGCCTGCAGAAGGACATACGAGACTTTGGCCAAATGATATAGAAATGTTAGGGGAAATTAAAGACATGGTAGATAAGAGGTGGAAGGAATATGGTATTAAAGAAACTTAAAAGCTATGGAGAATTGGTTATGTTCTCACATACGCTATTTTCCCTTCCTTTCGCGTTAATAGCAATGATTTGGGCAGCAGAAGGGTTACCCACCGCTGCTACAATATTTTGGATATTAATTGCTTTGATTGGAGCTCGAAATGGAGCTAATGCCCTTAATAGAATTGTAGATAAAGAGTTTGATAGAAAAAATCCTAGAACTGCAAATAGGCATTTACCAAAAGGAGTAGTGAAGGAATACGAAGTCTGGGTAATAGTGTTACTGTGTTTTTCAATGTTTATTTTTGCAGCCTATAAGTTAAATTCACTATGTTTTATGCTATCACCGGTAGCTCTTTTTCTATTTATAATCTATTCCTATACCAAAAGGTTTACCTGGGTTTGTCATATTATTCTAGGAATTACCTGCGGCGGAGCGCCTGTAGGAGCATGGCTTGCTGTAACTGGTAAATTTGCATTAGCACCAATAATTTTAGGGGCTGTAGTGACCTTATGGATAGCAGGGTTTGATATAATTTATGCAACACAAGACATTGAATTTGATAGAAAAATAGGCTTATTTTCTATACCAGCTAAATTCGGGTTAAAGGGAGCACTATACATATCAACCTTGTTTCACTTTATCATGATTTTACTTTTAATCAGCTTATCTTTTATAATGCATACAGGGTGGATATATTTATTAGGCATCTTTATAAGTAGCATTTTACTAGCTATAGAACATTATATTGTATCGCCTTCAAATGAAAAGAAAATGAAAATTGCTGCTTATAACATAAATAAAGTCGTAAGTGTTTTAATATTTGTTTTTACTATGCTGGATTTTTTATATTATAATTAAGAGGTGGTTTATTTGGGAAGATACATAGTGGGGATTACTGGAGCTAGTGGTAGTATTTATGGTGTAAAGCTTGTAGAAGAATTGATAAAAAAAGATAACGAAGTTTACTTAGTGATTACAGATAATGGTAGAAAAGTTTTGGAATATGAGGTTGAAATTAGTTTTCAGCAGTGGCTTGAAAATACTAATAAAGGTAAGGAACTCCTTAAATTATGTGCTATAGAAGATATGTTTTCTTCCATAGCCAGTGGTTCCTTTAAGACCGATGGAATGGTAATTGTGCCATGTTCCATGGGAACTCTTTCAAAAATAGCCACTGGAACTTCTGATAATTTACTAATAAGAGCTGCAGATGTAATGATTAAAGAAAAAAGGAAGTTGATTTTGGTTCCGAGAGAAACTCCTCTTAGTTCTATTCATCTTCATAATATGCTTTTTTTAAGTAATTTAAATGTTACCATAATACCGCCTATGCCAGCATTTTATATGAAGCCTAAAACTATTGAGGATATTATAAATATCACTGTAGGGAGAATTCTTGCAAGTTTAAATGTAGATAGTGATTTATATCAGGAGTGGAGCGGAAATAAATAATATAGGGTGAAAATAAATGATAAATATAAATAACTTAAACGTTTCTTATAAAAATATGGATAACCATACAAAAGTAATAGAAGATGCAAATTTAATAGTGAAAAAAGGAGAAATTTGTGCTGTGATTGGACCCTCAGGGGGCGGGAAATCTACTTTATTAAAAGTCTTAGCAGGGATTATTTTAGACTATGAAGGTGAAGTTTTAATAGATGGAAAAGTAGTAGATCCTAAATTACATAGAATTGGATTTATACCTCAGAATTACGGACTAGTTAAATGGAAGACTGTAGAAGAAAATATATTTCTCTCTGCAAAAATTAAAGATGGCAAGAACAACATAGATATAATTTTCTATGAAAAAATATTAAAGCAGTTAAAGCTTAAAGACCTTGTTCATAGGTATCCAAGCCAGCTTAGTGGGGGACAAATGCAGCGGGTATCTATAGCTAGAGCTCTCTTATTAAAACCAAACTTGCTTTTAATGGATGAATCCTTTTCTGCTTTAGATGCAATGACTAGAGAAGAAGTTCAAGAATTGTTTTTAGAGGTTTGGGAAGAACATAAGGTCACAACCATCCTTATAACCCATGATATCAAGGAAGCTATATATTTAGCAAAGCACATTGCTATAATTTCTGCGTCGCCAGGCAAAATAGTTAGCGTTATCCATAATCCCTTATTTGGAAAAGCTAATGCAGAAGCAGAACTAGAGTATATACACATAAATAGTGAACTTAGAAAAATTCTTAAAAGTGGGTGTAGAAATGAGACTTAAAGAATATAAACTAGTTAATGTTGTTATTGCTTTTTTTATTATTCTTGCTTCATGGCAAGCGATGTCTATGCTCATTAACAAGCCCTTATTTCCTCCACCTTATGCAATAATAATAAATGTATTCAGAACTTTTAAAAGTGACATAGCAGTCCATATAGCTTACAGTTTTAATAGAATTTTACTAGGTCTATTATTTACCTTAGCCATTGGTATACCAGTAGGGATTTTAATGGGTTATTTTAAAAAAATTGATTTAGTATTTTCTCCAGTTGTATATTTTAGTTACCCAATACCTAAGATTGCATTACTTCCTGTAGTAATGCTTATTTTTGGGTTAGGAGATTCTACAAAATTAATTATGATCTTTTTAATTACCTTTTTTCCTGTGGTAGTTAATGTTAGAGATGAAGTGAAGAGTATGCCTGTAGAGGTCTTTTATCCTATGTACTCTCTGGGAGCAACAAATTTTCAAATAATAAAAGAAATTGTTTTTCCAGGAATCCTTAAAGCTATATTAACATCTCTTAGAATAGGAATAGGCACAGCCATTTCTGTTTTATTCTTCACTGAAAATTTCGGCACGGAATATGGTATGGGTTATTTTATTATGGACTCTTGGATGAGGGTAAATTATGTCCAAATGTACTCAGGTATTTTAATTTTAAGTATAATTGGGTTACTTTTATTTGTTATAATTGATGTTTTAGAGGGAGTGATTTGTCCTTGGATATAATACACAGTAATAAATGAAAATAAATAAAAAAACACATACTTGGAGATATAGTAAAAATCACATGAAGGACTAAAAAAATGATATAATAATATTACTTATGCATAGAAGATGTGGTTTAATAACAAAAGGGGGGGATTATTTGAAAAAGATATTAGGACTAGCTATATCAATAGTTTTAGCCACTGGATTATTAGGTTGTGGCACTAAGTCTATAATTTACAAGGCAGGAATCTATGAGGGTACTGCTGAGGGGCATATTGGACCTATTACAGTTCAGATACTAACAGACCAGTATGAAATATTAGAAATTAACATATTAGAACAGCAAGAAACTCCAGTAATAGCTGATATAGTTTATGAAAAAATCCCAACCAGGGTAATAAAAGCAAACAATCCGGAAGTCCAGGTTGTAGCAGGCGCTACATATACAAGTGACGGACTTATTAAAGCAATTAAAGATGCACTAGATAAAGCCAAAAAATAATATGAGGTGGAGTGCTTTTGAAATTACAGTATAAATTAACAATATTTATAAGCATTATAATATTTATGGTGATTGGCGGCATAGGGGTTGTTACTTATTATCAAGTGCAAAATTCTATAGAAACTCAAATGGGAAATAATGCCATGGACTTAGCTGTAACAATCGCTTCTATTGATATAATAGAAGAAACTTTAGCAAATTCAAAGGATTATAATATTGTTCAAGAAACTATAGAAAGTTTCAGAGAAAAAACTAGGTTTCAATATATTATTGTTATGGATATGAAGGGGATAAAATATTCTTATCCCTATGGAAACTCTCTTGGTAAAAAGTATGCTGATGGTGGAGAAGAACGGGTGCTTACAAAGGGTGAATCCTATGTAGCTAAGGATCGGAATGTATTAATTTCTGCAATAAGAGCATTTGTACCCATATATTATAAGGGGGAACAAGTAGGTGCAGTGTTAGTAGGACTCTTAACAGCTACCGTGTATGCTGAACTTAGCAATCATTTATTTTACTTGAGGATAGCCTTAGTAGGAGGACTTATAATCGGCATATTAAGTGCAGCCCTTTTAGCAAATATGATAAAGAAAAGCATATTTGGATTAGAGCCAAAGGAAATTGCACTTTTACTAGGGCAAAGAGATCTGATTTTACAAAATTTAAAAAATGGCATTCTAGCCATTGATAAAGATGGAAAAGTAATACTCTTTAATAAAATAGCTAAAGAGTTCCTAAAGCTAAAAGACGAGGATATAGGTAACCGTGTTACTACTTTGAACTTTAATTATACAGATAAAATGTTGGAAGTACTTAAAACTGAGGAGGCTGTATATAACCAAGAAATTAAAATATGCCAGAATAAAACTCTTATGTGTAGTCATACCTTGCTAAAAAACCATAAAGACGAAATTATAGGTGTTGTATCCAGTTTCCAAGACTTAACAGATGTTAAGAATATGGCAGAAGAATTAACTGGAATTAAAAAAATGACTTCCGCCCTAAGGGCACAAAATCATGAGTTTATGAATAAACTTCATACTATTTCAGGGCTTATTCAATTAGAAGAGTATAGCGAAGCGGTTGAATATATTTCTCATATATCGAAGCTACGACAAGAAGTCTCGGATATTCTCAGCAAAAGAATTCAAA
>CALJTN010000380.1 GCA_937976175.1 uncultured Clostridiaceae bacterium
ATCCCCAGAGCAAAAAAATATTTTAATAATTGATTTAATGTTTCCTCATTGGTTCTTCGGCTTAGTAAAAACTCTGCATAAGAATCCTAAACCAATAGGTAGTGATAAAATCTCTACAACTTCAAGATTTGAACAAAATAAGTTTTTTCTTTTGCAGAAATGGCTCTAAGGGAGGTTTGTCATGAAAATCGCATTAATTTGTACCGAAAAACTTGCCTTTCCTCCTGTGAATGGAGGTGCAATTCAAGTGTACCTTGAAGGCGCTCTACCTATATTGTCACAACATCACGAAATAACTGTGTTTAGTATACAGGATCCTAAGTTACCTAACAGAGTTATTTCAGGTGGCGTAAAATATATACGGTTGCCCGCTAGTACTACAGAGGAGTATGTGCGTGGTTTAAAACCCCATCTTACAGATGACTTTGATTTAGTGCACGTATTTAATAGGCCTCGATGGGTTCCCTTTTTAAGTAAGGATTTAACTTGTGCCTTTAGTTTAAGTTTGCATAATGAAATGTTTTTCCCTAAAAAAATCAGTTCTACCTTAGCAAATGCATGTATAGACAGAGTAAGTTTTATAACCACAGTAAGTCACTTTGTTGCCAATGCTGTAAAAGACCTATATCCCTCTGCTGCTAGTAAACTTCATCCTGTGTATTCCGCAGTAGACTGTAATATATATAAGCCCATTTGGAGTAATGATAAGGATTCCTTCAGAGATGTACTACGTGCAAAATATGGCCTTCAAAATCATAAAACCATATTATACGTAGGTAGATTGACACCAAAAAAAGGTACCCATATTGTTTTAGATGCTATGAATTCTGTTATGAAGTCGCATCCAAATACAGCTTTAATGATTATAGGAAGTAAGTGGTACGGTGGAAATGAAACTAATGAGTATATTGACTTATTAAAAAGAGTGTCCAAAGAATTAAGAGGACCAGTTATTTTCACAGGTTTCCTAACCCCTAATGAAATTCCAAAGTATTATAGTATAGGAGATATTTTTGTAAATATGTCACAATGGAGAGAGCCACTAGCAAGAGTTCACTATGAAGCTATGGCAGCTGGATTACCCATTATAACCACTAATCGTGGAGGTAATGCAGAAGTAATGGAGGAAGGCGTAAATGGATTTGTAATGAATGATTATGAAAATCCAAGGTTGCTTGAGAAAAATATAGTTAATCTTCTAGACAATAAAGATTTGGCACTTAGGTTAGGGGTAAATGGAAGAAAGATGGCTGAAGAAAAGTATAATTTCAATAGACTAGCTACTGATTTACTAAAACTTTTTGAGAGTGTAAAATAATTATCTAGTTAATTATTAAGAGTTGAGATTGCAGGGTGAAGGGTTGATTTTACTGTAAGAAAAATCTCCTTCATAATCAATTCTCAGCTCTAATCTTTATAAATTGCCCTATAAATTTCAGATTAATTAGGGGGTGTCATTTTGAGCAATACATTTTTAGTAACTGGAGGCGCAGGATTTATTGGTTCAACCCTCTGCGATTACTTACTAAATAAAAATCATAAAATAATATTAATTGATAATTTTAATGGTTATTATAATCCTGAAATAAAAAGAAAGAATATTACAGAAATAAAAAACTTAATGAAAACAAATCATATTACTAACGATAATTTGATAATAGAGGAAGGTGATATAAGAAATTTTAACTTTTTAACTGAAATATTTACTTTACACAAAATAGACGTTGTAGTTCATCTTGCAGCTATGGCGGGTGTACGTCCCTCTATTATTAATCCACTTCTGTATAGCGAAGTAAATATTACGGGAACATTAAATTTATTAGATTTATGTAATAAATTTGGCATAAATAGATTTATCTTTGCTTCCTCTTCTTCTGTATATGGAAACAATAAAAATCTTCCCTTTACTGAGTCTGACTCAGTAGACTTCCCAATATCTCCTTATGCAGCTACTAAAAAATCCGGTGAACTTCTTTGTCATGTTTATAGCCATTTATATGGAATTAATATAGCCTGTTTACGATTTTTCACTGTATATGGCCCAAGGCAAAGACCCGATTTAGCTATATATAAATTTACACACCTCATTTTAAAAGGAAAAGAAATTTCTATTTTCGGAGATGGTACTACTGAAAGAGACTACACCTATGTAGATGATATCATTCATGGAATAGATAAGGCCATTAGCTGGTCAAACACAGGATCTCATAAGTATGAAATTTTTAATTTAGGCAGGTCTGATACCATTATGCTTAAATATATGGTAGAAAGATTAGAAACTGAGCTTGGTATTAAAGCCAATATAAAATATTTACCCATGCAGCCTGGTGATGTGACAATAACCTACGCTGATATCTCTAAATCTAAAGAAATCCTAGAATATAATCCATTAATCAGATTTGATGACGGAATTTCAAAATTCATTAAGTGGTTTAAAACCCTTCCTTTTTCTTAAATATAAGCATAGAAGGGCTGTGGCTTTAATATCTAAAGCCCAGCCCTTTTATTTTATATAGATTAGTTTTGAATATCCCCTTTTCCTACAGAGTAATAGGCTTTAATATTAGCCTCTTTAACCTTCTTTATGTCTAATATATTTCTTCCATCAATTATTACAGATTCCTTCATTAATTCTCGCACCTTATTTAAATCAATATTATAGAATTCACTCCACTCAGTGCATATTATTAAGGCATCTGAATCTACTAAGCATTCATACATATCATGGACATAAGTTATCTCAGGAAACATATTCTTTATTTCCTTTGTAACCATTGGATCATATGCCCTTATTTTAACTTTATTCTTCAACAAGCTTTCAATAATATATAGTGATGGCGCCTCTCTAATATCATCTGTATCTGGTTTAAAGGTTAAACCTAATATAGCTATAGTTTTTCCTTCAAGGCTCTCATAATGCTCGCTTAATATTTTTACTGGTAATACTCTCTGAATTTCATTTACATCTACAGTAGCTTTTACAATCTTAAGATCACAGTGGTGATTTTCAGATATTTTAACTAAAGCCTTTGTATCCTTCGGAAAGCACGATCCACCATACCCAATACCTGCTTTTAAGAATAATGGTGAAATTCTCTTATCCAGGCCCAAAGCATAAGCAATAACATCTATATCTGCGCCAACTTCATTACAAAGATTAGCTATTTCATTTATAAAGGAAATTTTTACAGACAAAAAAGCATTAGATGTATATTTAATTAGCTCTGCTGTTTCTGGATTAGTAATTACCATTTTTATATTAAATGATTCATATAAATTCCTCATTACTTTTTCAGCCTTTTGTGATTCACAGCCTATAACTATTTTATCACCATAAAAAAAGTCATATATAGCTTTCCCTTCCCTTAAAAATTCTGGATTAGAAACCACATCAAAATACTCCTGTGACACGTTATTTTCTAATAATTTGCTTTTTATATATTTCTGCGTGCCTACAGGTACTGTACTTTTAATCACTATAGTTTTATATTTATCTATATGAGGTGAAATTAAGCTTATTACATTCTCTACTTGTTCAATGTCTACATCCCAGTTTTCCTTTGTTGGTGTACCAACCGCAACAAAAATTATATCTGAAGATTCAATGCCTAAAGCTATATCCTGAGTAAATTCAACACTATTTATATTTAAACACTCTTTTAATAATTGATCTAAGCCCTCTTCAAAAATAGTTGGTATCCCCTTTTTTAGCATGTCTAATTTATATAAATCTTTTTCTACACAAATCACTTTATTTCCTTTTTTACCAAAGCACAATGCAGTTATAAGTCCTACATAGCCAGCTCCAATAACGCATATATTCATAAAATCACATTCTCCTCTTTTATAGTATCACATTTTCTAGCTTCTATTCTTACATGTATATCAATTAAGTTCATTTGTAATCTTACCATTTATCCTATTGTGATTATTTAAACTAATATTAAAAAATAAAGCTTCACTTCTATTTATTTAATTTAAAGCTTCATTCTCTATATATAAATACTATATGAGGTGACTTATAAATTGGTGAAAATCCCTTGTTTTTTTATGATAAAGTAAAAGCACTATATTGCATA
>CALJTN010000381.1 GCA_937976175.1 uncultured Clostridiaceae bacterium
CTCTTTGAAGTCCATACAGTGGTATGCGAATCATTGAGCTCTTATTCCCGTTATATTTATCCCAGCCTTCAATTTTTCTCATTATTCCACCTATCTCATATGAATCTATCTTTTTAAGCGAACTTGCATCTTTTCCAAAGAGTTCGCACCATATCTCCATTATACAAACACGTTCACGTACTACTGTTCCTACAGCTTCTACTGGCAGTTCTCCCGCTCCACTAAAAAAATTTCTTCTTTTATACAAATCCATTTCATCCCAATTACTTGGCAAAAGTTTATCTAAATATTCTCTAACAAAGCCCTCTCTTTCATCACTTTCAAAGGCTTCAATTTGGGCTGACTCTGCAGCATCTGTAAGTTCACTGTCTAATATTAAAGATTCTCCTCTGTTATACATCATTAACACCTCTGCCCATATTTGCGCAGTATCTTTTATATCCCAAGGCTTAAATTCGCAGTTACCTTTAACCATTACTGGCCAAAATCTTCGCCCTCCTGTGGTGTCTCTTAAAAAGCCTGCTTCTTGATTAGTAGTTCCTACAATAATACACTGCCTTGGATGCTCTTCCACAACTCGTCCGTAACTTGCTCTAAACTTATCATCTTGCCTGGTTAAAAAGGATTTTAAAGTATCCTCATCAACCTTTCTTATGCCTGCCAGTTCTCCTATTTCTAAAATCCAGCTTCCCTGCAATTTTTCCGCTGCTGTCTTATCATGCATATCCGCTATACTCAAAGCATCACTAAAAAACTTTCCACCAAGCTTTGAAAATATAGTACTTTTACCTATGCCCTGAGGACCATTTAAAATAAGAGTAGTATCAAATTTAATTCCTGGCTCCATAACCCTAGCTATAGCCGCACATAGTGTTTTGCGAGTAACGGCTCTAACATATTCACTATCGGTAGCACCTAAATATTTAATAAGCAGGGTATCAACACGCCTTACATTATCCCACTGTGGTAGGGCTTTTAAAAATTCTTTTACTGGATGAAAAGATCTCTCTATGGCAACCTTTAATAATGCCTCCTGACATTTACCTGGAGACCAAAGCTTATAATTTTCCTCAAGATAACAAGACAAATTTGCATCATCTCCTGTAGACCAGCCCGCCTTTAATCTTTTCCAAGGTACCTCACTTAAAGTTTCTAATCTTTCACTATGCTCATTATAAGCAATTCCACTTAAGGCAGGGTCATGTTTAATTATTAATACTAGATTGGTTAAGGTCTCCTTAAACCCACCTTTTGCATTAATCTCTAATTGTTCTACCCAATTCCCCTGTACACTAAACTCCTCACTAGCCGTAGTAATATGTTCCTGTGCTATTTTTCTTTTTACTTCCTTATCCTTCATGGCAAGGTCCTGCATAGCCTTAAAAGAAGGTATTTTATTCATAGGTGTTCCTTCCTTAACTTCATCATCCAAGGCACCAAACTTATGAAGTCTAACTAAATCAAAGGCATTACAAAGTATGCCCGACACTGGATCTGTTCCATGGTGTGAAAAGGCAAAGTCACCCTTTTCATAAATAATCAGTCCTCCTGCGGTTGAACCTTTAGTATAGGTGTATCTATTTGCCTCCTGGCAAGGGACATATATCTCACTTAAAAATTTCTCTATAACCTCAGTAATACTGTAAGTTCTACAAAAGGCACCTACCACACCACCCTTTTCACTTGGCTTTCCTTGCTTGTCTGCTAATCTTTCTCTGCTCTTTATATTTCTTGAAGACTCAGGCCAAGAAGAAGTATTGCGCCAATCTTGGTAACTACTTAAGATCTCATCTGGGTTTAACCAAGGTGAATCTTCATACTTAAAAACAAATTCTCCATCCAGCGAGGTGGAAGGCCAATACATAAGCCTTGAAGGTTCATAGGTGGTATCATCGAAAAAATCCATTCCTAAATCCTGTGCAACTTTTCTTGCTACCGCTCCATATTCTTCAGCACTTACAGCTCTACTTAGAGGTATAACCAGCCTAAGCCTTGGTTTAGCCTTACTATGCTTATGAGTTGTATACATTGCGCAGCCAAAATCAAAGAGTAACTCTATAGTTTCCCATAATCCCTGTGGTTCATGGTCAGCATCTAAGGTGATGAGGCTTCTACTTATTACTGTGTCTCTTTTTCTTTTTCCATCCTTTAGTGTTCCACCCACAAAGCCCCCCACATCCTTTAGGTTATCCTGCTCCAGCTTTGGTAGCTTTTTATATTCCTCAGAGGTTTCAGGTGTTCTAGTGGTTTTACTTATTCTCTGCAAAAACTCAGACCATTTCATCGGAGCATTTTTCCACTTTACTTCTTTGCGGTTTCTTCCTATTGCAATTGTAATCATTCCATCGTTTTTCAATGATATTCCCCTCCAAAATTACAAGATCATATATTGCTAGAAATGCTAATTCACTTCACTAAGCAATTCTAGACTTATTTTCTTAAAATATCCTAAAATTCACAAACTCGCTCCCCTTGGCATTCCTCTTAGGCACACAACAATTCTCAATTGTTGTGCACTCAAACATGTGATTTTCTTAACGGATATTTGAGTAAAATAAGTTAAGAATTGCTAAGTTCGTTCAAATAGCATTTTACGCAACATATGCCTTTTCAGCGTGCTAAAGGATGGAAATTATAAAATTCAAAAATACTTTAAGTAATATTTAAATTTTCAACTATTTAAATATTAAAAAGTATCCATCAATTAAAAATTTTATAATTTCCTCATAAAATATACTTAATCCTTCTTATAGTGATTTGTTTGAAAACCCGCTGCTTCCATAGGCAGACCAGGCGCCCAACTAATAGCTTGTCCCATGATTCTATTTACTTCCTCTAAAGAACCAAAACCCTTTGGTACCTCTAAAA
>CALJTN010000382.1 GCA_937976175.1 uncultured Clostridiaceae bacterium
ATCTGGAATGGTTAGTGAAATACAAGTGGTGGATTCAAATTCTAGAGAAATTAGTTCTATGGCAAATGAGAGTAGTAGTGAAATGAATAAGTTAAATCAGTCTGTAACGAAGGTTAGTGATTCTTTTAAGACCTTTAACAACAAAATTGTTGGTCTAGGGAAAGACATAAATGAAATAAATGAAATTACTAATATAATAAACAGTATTGCAGGACAAACTAACTTATTAGCGCTGAATGCGGCTATTGAAGCAGCTAGAGCAGGGGAAGCAGGAAAAGGATTTTCCGTGGTGGCAGATGAGATAAGGAAGCTTGCTGAACAATCAAAGCTATCATCAGAAAGAATTAGTAAATTAATTAATGAAATATCTAAAGATACGGATGTTATAGTTCAAGATTCCGTTGATATGGATGATGAATTAATAAACCAAGTTGAAATAATTAATTCTTCAATCACGTCTTTTAAGAAAATTATTGAAGCTGTAAATGAAGTAATCCCTAAAATACAAACAGTTAAGAATTCTGCTGAAGGTATAAATGAGGATAAGAACACCATTTTAGTTAGAATAGATGGAGTATCATCAGTTTCCCTTGAGGTATCAGCATCATCAGAGGAAATTGCAGCATCATCGGAAGAAATGAGTGCGTCTACAGAAGAAGTAGCCTCATCAGCACAAATGCTTAGTGCAATGACCAGTGGAATGCTTGAGGAAGTAAACAAGTTTAAAGTTTAGTTCATAAATGCTATAAGTAATCAAAAGTCAGAAACTTTTAATCAGAAATGGTTAAAGGTTTCTGGCTTTCTTTAATTCTATATGAAACAACTATTGTAATAAGTGGAGCTAAGTAACAAAGCACTGCATAGGGTGCATACTCGGTAGCAGATATTCCCGTAAGAGACGTAAGTATAAGAGCATTAATGTTCCAAGCCATTAAAGGTGCAATTATGGTTCCAGTATCCGAAATAGTTCTTGCTAATAGGCTTCTATCAATTCCCAGTTCCTTATACTTATCCTGTAGAAGCCGTCCAGGTAGTAATATTGAAGCGGTTTGATCGCAGGTTACTACGGTTAACAAGCTACTAATTAGGGCTGTTTTTAAAATAAGCTGCCGCTTAGTGTGTGCACCGCTAGTTAGTTTTTCAATTAAAGGTACTATCATACCAGTTTTTTCGAAGAGGCTTGTTAAACCAACTGCCCCCATAACTATAAGTACAACCTCTATCATAGATTTAATACCACCACTAACAAGTATCTTATTAAGCTCAGTTGATGGAGTAAAACCTTTGTATCCAAAAAAAATTGACTTAATTAAGGTAAGGGCAGCTATATTCTGAGCGAAGGAACTGACTAGGCAACCTGCAAAAAGGC
Source organism: uncultured Clostridiaceae bacterium (assembly GCA_937976175.1). Classification (GTDB taxonomy): domain Bacteria; phylum Bacillota; class Clostridia; order Clostridiales; family Clostridiaceae; genus Clostridium_AD. Next base: position 1,370 of record CALJTN010000382.1, read on the forward strand.
CAATTAAAAGCGTAGGTATTGTTTTAGCTCCGCAAAGAGACATAATAAGCACTATTACAGGAAGTAGTGCAATGTAAGGTGATACTTTAAAACCATCTAGTATAGCGGTTTGGTAATATATAAGATTCTCAGCTCCTGCGCTGATGGTGAAGTTTTTACCAATAAAGTAATACACTGCAGCGGTAATTATAAATGTTGGTATAAAGGTTGGAAGCATTGAGGACATTACATCCTTATAGCTTCTTTTTGTTGTTATAAGTGTAAGATTAAATAGACCGGAGATAGGAGACATCTTGTCTGCAATAAAAGCCCCGGATATTATTACTCCAAGTAGTAGTGGAGCCGGAACTCCAAAGCCTTTTCCAACACCAAGTAATGCAATGCCTATAGTACTTACGGTTCCAACTGCGGTACCCATAAATATAGATACTACTGAAACTATAAGAAAGGTAGCAAGAAGAAAATTCATACCCTTCATATACTCAAAACCATAATACATTAGAGAGGGAACCACACCAGAAGCCAGCCACACCGAAGCCGCAGCCCCAATAAGTAAGATTAGCACATAAAGCATCCAGGCTTCTTTTAGCCCAGAGAGAATTAGAACTAATATATTTTTAATGGTATATCTATGTTTTAAAAGCATGAGAGACGTAAAAATAATGCCACCTAAAAATCCATATGCTAGCGATGTGTTAGTTATAATGCAAGCCGAAATTAAAAGCATACTTGCTGCCATAATAATATAAGAGTGGGGTTTTGATATATATATTTTGTCCATGTGTCACCTCAGTAAAATATTTATTATCAACTAAATTTTGCATCTATAAGTTCAGGTATATATAAAGATTTTAGGGTATTATTTGTATATTTTACCACTGAAATGTACATCTTTCTACTAGCTATAAAAATAAAAGAAATATACTGGCGGATATAAAATTAAAATACAAAGTAGATGCGAATCATTTGCATTTACTTTGTTATTCTTATAGTATAAAATTAGTAATATACTATAATGTATATATATTTTAAGAAATAGGAGTTGATAGATTATGAGAACAAAGATAGATGTTTTCTCTGGCTTTTTAGGAGCGGGAAAGACTATGTTAATTAAAAAGCTCATTAATGAGAAGCTTTTAAATGAAAATATGGTGATTATTGAAAATGAGTTTGGGGAAGTGGGAATTGACGGAAGCATTCTTAGAAAATCAAATATAGAAGTAAAAGAAATAAACGCTGGATGTATTTGCTGCACAATATCAGGAGATTTTAAAAACGCCATTAAAGAAGTTATTAATAAGTATAAGCCGAGCAGAATTATCATTGAACCATCTGGTGTAGCAAAACTTTCAGAGGTACTAGCTGTTTGTAAAGATGAAGAGTTAAAAGAATTGGTTACTATGAATATGAGTATAACTGTAATTGATGTTTTAAAATTTGATAGCTATATTAAGAATTTTGGTGAGTTCTACAAAAATCAAATTATAAATGCTAAAACCATTGTGCTTAGTAGAACCCAAAAGGCTTCAGCAGAAAAGGTTTCAAAAGCGGTGGAAAGGATTCAAAGCATAAATAGTGTAGCAAACATTGTAACCACTAACTGGGATGATATAAGTGCTGAAAAAATAATTCATATTGCAGAGGGTGATTTCAATCAAACTTCTAAACAAGATTCCTTAGAACAAGTTAATTTAATTAAAAAACCTTTAAATGGAGCTATGATCAAAAGAGCAGCAAATCACAGTGCCAATGAAGTATTCCAAACCTGGGGAGTTGAAACCCCAAAAGTTATTAGCAAAGAAACTTTAAATGATATTTTATATGAAATAAAAAATGATAAGCTTTATGGAACAGTACTTAGGGCAAAAGGAATTATTCAAAGTAGTGAAAGCAGTTGGATACAATTTGATTATGTACCTGAGGAAATAGAAATGAGAGCTACTACGCCAGATTATACAGGAAGATTATGTGTTATTGGCAGTGGATTAAATAAAGAAAATCTAAAAACTTTGTTTTTAAAATAAAGATTGGAGTAGTAAATATGAGAATGAAAGCGGATGTGGAAATAGTAACAGGTTTTATAGGTTCAGGCAAAACCTCTTTTATTAATACGCTTATACAAGATACTATAGTAGATAATGAAAAAATAGTAGTTATTCAATGCGAAGCAGGAGAAACAAAGGTAGATGAAAAGTTACAGAAACATAGATGCGTACTTGTAAAATGCTGTGATGAGGAGAAGCCTTTCACAGAAGAATATATTAAATACCTCTTGGACTTATATAGACCTCATAGACTAATTATAGAGTTTAATGGAACAGACATTATAAATGAGTTATTAGATAACTTACAAAAAAAAGAGCTTAAAAAGCGGTGCAAGCTTACAACTATGTTTCATATTTCAGATGTTGTAACCTTTGACTTGTATCTAAATAATATGAGTAGCATGTTACTTCCACCTATTCAGCTTAGTAATTTAATTTTGCTAAACAACATAGAATCTGTAAGTAAAGAAAAGTTAGAGGAAATAGAAGTTAAAATAAAAAATTTAAATTCCCATGCACATATAATTAAAGTAAAAAACACAGGTTTATTAAAATCTACTGTAAAGCAAGCAAATATATTAGATAAGGGATTTTTAAAAAAGTGCCGAATATATATGAAAAATTCTTTATACAAGTAAATTTGTTATGTGGGGGAGATTATAAAGTGGAAAACGTAAAAGTGATTAGATTAAGGAGTAAAATTAGTATAACTTTTATGCTTGTAGTTATATTTTTTATACTTTCAGGTGGTTCTATTGAATACAAAAAAATTATTGAGTTAAGTGTAGTGCAAAACTTTTCTACTATATTTATAAGTATAGTGCTTGAAGCTATGCCTTTTATAATGCTTGGAGCCTTCATATCGGCCTTAATACAAGTATTTGTTTCAGAAAAATTTATTGAAAAAATTATTCCTAAAAATAAGATCTTGGGGTTTCTTGGAGCAGCACTTATGGGAATTATTTTTCCAGTGTGTGAATGTGCTATAGTTCCAATTACAAGAAGACTAATGAAAAAAGGGGTTCCTGTTGGTGTAGCCATTACCTTTATGTTAGCTGTACCAATAGTGAATCCTATCGTATTAATGTCAACATATTATGCCTTTTATAACATGTCTTCTATGGTATTAATTAGAGGGGGCTTTGGCCTATTAGTTGCTATAATTATAGGTGTTTTAATGGATTTTTCAGAGAAAGAAAACTCCTTACCCATAAAGCAGAATAGTTATGAATTAGATTATAAATGCTATTGTGGTTGTAACGAAGGTAGTGGCTTTTCTTCTAATCATTCGAAATTAAGAAGTATGCTAGAACATACAAGTAAAGAGTTATTAAACATAAGCAAATATTTGATTTTTGGTGCAGTTATTTCTGCTATCTTCCAGGTTGCTGTTTCAAAACAATTTACTGCAGTAATAGGTAAGCACCAATATTATTCAATATTAGCCATGATGGCCCTGGCGTTTATCTTATCCATTTGCTCTGAAGCAGATGCTTTCATAGCCAGAAGCTTTTTAGGACAATTTACTACAGGCTCTGTTGCCATATTTCTAATTCTAGGACCTATGCTTGACATTAAAAATACTCTAATGTTAAGTGGAAACTTTAAATTAAGATTAGTTATTAAACTTATTGTTTATATCACTGTAATCACCTTTTGCATAGGTTACTTAATTAATTTTTTAGAAATCCTGGGGGTGATATAGGTGAAACGGTTTAATATAGACGAGTTTATATGGTTTACAATACTTTCAGGATTCACTATATTTTTTTATTACCTGCTA
>CALJTN010000383.1 GCA_937976175.1 uncultured Clostridiaceae bacterium
CATACATCTTCTCTTGTTTCTGGAGAGTTTTCACCAACTCCAGCAGTAAATATAATGGCATCTACTCCACCCATTACTGCAGCATAAGAACCTATAAATGTCTTAATTTTATAGCTAAATATATCAAGTGCCAACTGTGCTCTATGATTTCCCTGTTCCCATGCAGCTGTTTCTATATCTCTAAAGTCACTACTTACTCCAGATATTCCAAGTGCACCTGATTTTTTATTCATTAAATCATTTGCTTCCTCGATAGTTAAATTTAATTCTTGCATCATATAAGTTAATATAGCTGGGTCTATACTTCCGCATCTAGTTCCCATAGCTAATCCTTCAAGTGGAGTGAATCCCATACTTGTTTCTACTGATACACCATTTTTAATAGCAGTAATGCTTGATCCATTTCCTAAGTGACAAGTAATTAATTTTAGGTCTTTTATGTCTTTACCCATCATTTCCGCAGCTTTAGCCGAAACATATTTATGAGATGTTCCATGGAATCCATATTTTCTAACACCATATTTAGTATAGAGGTCATATGGAAGCGGGTATATGTATGCGACTTCAGGCATTGTTTGATGGAATGCAGTATCAAATACAGCTACCATAGGTACATTTGACATTAGTGCTTTACAAGCATTGATTCCAATTATATTAGCTGGGTTATGAAGTGGTGCAAGTTTTGCACATTCTTGTAAGTTTTTCATTACTTCATCCGTAACTATAACTGATTCTGCATATTTTTCTCCACCATGAACAATTCTATGTCCTACAGCGCCTATTTCCGATAAATCTTTAATAACACCATGTGTTTCATCTACCAGTGCTCCAAGTACTAATCTTATGGCATCTGTATGATCTTTCATCTGCTCTTCAATGATATATTTCTCTCCATTAGCTTTTTGAGTTAACTTTGATCCTTCTATTGCTATTCTTTCTACTAATCCTAGTGCTAAGCACTCTTCATTTTCCATGTTTATTAATTGGTACTTTAATGATGAACTTCCACAGTTTATAACTAAAATTTTCATTAATTTGCCTCCCTAAGTATATATGTTTTGAATTTTTATTATATATAAAGCTATTTTTGTGCTTGAGCTTGAACTGCAGTTACAGCAACAACATTAACTATGTCTTGCACACTACAACCTCTTGATAAATCATTTATAGGCTTTGCAAATCCTTGACAAACTGGTCCAATAGCTTCTGCACCCGCAAATCTTTGCACTAATTTGTATCCAATATTTCCAGATTGTAAATCTGGAAACACTAAAACATTTGCACTTCCAGCTACAGTACTATTCGGTGCCTTTTGCTTCGCTACACTAGCTACAATAGCTGCATCTAACTGAAGTTCTCCATCAATTTGCAGGTCAGGTCTAGCAGTCTTTGCAATTTCAGTAGCTTTTGATACTTTATCAACTAATTCATGCTTTGCACTTCCCATAGTTGAAAACGATAGCATTGCAACCTTAGGTTCAAAATTACATAAACATTTTGCATTGTCTGCAGTACTAATAGCTATAGAAGCTAATTCTTCTGCATTAGGGTTTGGATTAACCGCACAATCCGCAAATAAAAGTAATCCCTCTTCTCCATACTCATTGCTAGGTAATTCCATTATAAAGAAACTTGAAACAACCTTAATTCCTGGTGCAGTTTTAATAATTTGCATTCCAGGTCTAAGCAATTCTCCTGTAGTATGTACTGCTCCTGATACTAATCCATCAGCCTCGTTCATTTTAACCATCATGGTTCCAAAATACAAGCAATCTTGCATTGTCTCTGCAGCTTTTTCCAAGGTCATTCCTTTGCTTTTTCTCAGCTCATAAAATTCCTTTACATAGGCATCAGTTTTTTCAGAAGTCTTTGGATCTATAATCTCTATACCGTCAAGGCTAACTCCAAGCTTATGTGCCTTTGCTTGTATTGCGTTTATATCACCTATTAATATTACTTCAGCTAATGAATTGTTTTTTATGATTTCACTAGCCTTTATAGTTCTTTCTTCTTCACCTTCTGGTAGCACTATTCTTTTTTTGTCCATTTGTGCCATTTTACATATTTTCTCTATAAATGCCATTATTTTTCTCCTTTCAGTTATAATCAACTTATATACATTAATAATATACTCCTTTTCCGCTATACATTTCAACCTAAAATAGCAAAATCCTTTACATATATTATATTTTATATTTTCTTAATTTTCGTTCTTTTTGCTTTTCCGTTGAAATATATATACTTTTGTTGATTTGTTTTATATTATATAATGTATATAAATAAATATAAATTTTCTTTATATATAAATTATTAGCTTATAATTAACATACTGGTTATCTTTATGTAATTGTGTTAATACAAGCTTTCACGAGGTGAGTTAATGAATATTTCAGGTATAATTGTTGAGTATAATCCATTACATAACGGTCACTTATATCATATTAATAAAACCAAAGAGCTCACAAACTCTGATGCCTTGATTTGTGTTATGAGTGGAAATTTTGCTCAACGTGGAATCCCATCCAGCATAGACAAATGGACAAAAACTAAAATGGCTTTAAATAATGGTGTTGACTTAGTACTAGAAATCCCCGCTGTATACAGCGTATCCTCAGCAGAGTTTTTTTCTTACGGCTCCGTAAGCCTTTTAAACAGTTTAGGCATTGTTGATAACATTTGCTTTGGTAGTGAACATGGAGATATTGATGACATATATAATATTTCCAACATATTGCTTAAGGAACCTGTTGAATTTAAATTACTATTGAAAACTTATTTATCCAAAGGTATTGGGTACCCAATAGCGAGAGCTAATGCACTTTATGATTATCTAATAAGTTCAAATATGGATATATCAAAATTATTATTAGGTAGTTTCTTAAATTCTTCTAATAATATATTAGGCATTGAGTACTGTAAAAGCCTAATCAAGTTAAATAGCTCTATAAAGCCTTATACTCTAAAAAGACAAGGAGCTTCTTATAACAGTAATCTCTTACATAGCGAGTTTTCAAGTGCTACAGCTATAAGAAAATTTGTAAAAGAAAATGGTTCTTTATCAAAGCTAGAGGGCCATGTTCCAAATTCAGTATTAGCAGAGATTCTAAACTTATACTCTAAAAATTATAAATTTACTTTTGAGGATTCCATTTTCCCTTATATAAAGCATAAATCTTTTACATTTAAAAACTCTTTAGTAAATTTACCAGATGTGTCTGAAGGCCTTGATAATAAAATTATCAAATCCTTACAAAATAACTTAAGCTACTCAAGCGCTCTAGAAGAAATTAAAAGTAAACGGTATACTTATACTCGCATTAGTAGAATACTATGTCAGTATTTTATAGGATTCGATAACTTTGATATTAAAAAATTAAGATCCGCGCCTTGTCCTTATGCTCGTGTTTTAGGCTTTAACTCAAATGGAAAGTCCATTTTAAAATCTATAAAATCAAACAGTAGTATTCCACTTTACACTAAACTTCCTAAGGAGCTAAATGAGACCTTGCAGCTAGATATTCAGTCCACAAGAGCTTACAGCCTTATAAATAGCAGTATAAGCCATAACAGTGATTATTTAATATCACCCATCATTATAGAGTAATAATAAGGGATACTGCACTCATGTGCAATATCCCTTATTATATTTAAAATTAGTGTTCCTAATACATAAGTTTATTAAAATTAAAATATATTTAATACAGTACTACTTTAAAAAGGGGTTTGAAATTGAGTTTACTATTAGTTTCATTATTAATAACTATAATTCTCTTAGTATTTAAACTGTTTAAAACTTTGAATATAAATCTTTCAATAACTATAATTTGCTCTATGATTATTCTCCAAATAATATTAGCACCAACCATTTGTATCCAATACACCATATCCGGCGCTAAATTATTTTTTAATTCTGTTTTTCCTTCACTTTTTCCATTTTTAGTTATAATAAATATTATAATAAGTTACAATGGTATTCTTATTTATTCTAAATTATTAGGCAATTTAATTTGCACACCCTTAAAACTATCAAAAGAGTGCAGTTTTGCACTACTGGTTAGCGTGTTATGTGGTTACCCCTTAGGTGCACGATACACCTGTGGCTTATATGAAAAACATATAATTGATTTAAATACCTGTGAAAGGCTGCTAAACATTGCTTCAAATGCAAGCCCTCTATTTGTTATTGGAGCAGTAGGTACTTCTATGATGTCTAGTCCTAAGCTTGGCTATATGCTATTACTGTCTAATATTATATCCTGCATTCTTATGGGGTTTATTATTCCTTCAAAGGGCCTAGGTTTTAAAATTAAAGATAAAAATGCTAATTCTGCAAAATCGCAGCACTTAAATACAAATATCGGTATAACATTAAAAAACAGTATTGAAGATGCTCTAAAAAACTCTTTAAATATAGGTGGTTTCATTGTAGTGTTTTCTGTAATAACGGGAATTATTAAAGACAATGTTATATTTCACATTGTCTTTAATAATCTATCTTCAATTACTGGTTTTCCTAAGAACTTTATAGAAGGTTTATTTTTAGGGATATTAGAGGTGACTAATGGATGTTATTTAATATCTTCTAGTAATTTAAGTCTCTATGTAAAGCTTCCAGTTTTGAGTTTTTTAATTGGGTTTAGTGGTTTATCTATCATTTCTCAAGTTTATAGCTATACCTATAAGTATAATGTATCAATAAAAAAATACATTGCTCGAAAGTTTATTCAAGCTATAATTTCTTCAATTTTAACAATGATTTTATATTATATTTTTTTACACACCTCATCAATTTTCACCTTCAGCGATATGAATATATACAAAAGTAGCAGTTTGTATATTCTAGTATTAATTATATTATTTGTCCCACTATTAATTATAAATATAATTAAACTATTTCATACTTCTTAACTCTTTTACATTATCTCTTATTGAAGTTGTAGTATCAGTAATCTGTCCCTGAAGAGATATTAAAAACTCTTGAACATCATCTTTAATATTATGAAGCATTTTCTGTCCTTTCAGTTCAATCTCTCTATCTAATTGAGATAATATTTCATCCGCATAGTCTTTAGCCCCTAGACGCATAATTTTAGCATCTCTCTGAGCTGAGCCTATGATTTCTTCAGCTCGAGTTTGCGCCTCTTTAACTAAATCTTGCTTTTCAACTCTTCTTCTTATTTTGTCAATGGTTTCTTCCTCGAAAATCTTTGCTTGGTGTTTTGCATCCACAAGAATTCGCTCTTTTTCATCGCAAATCCACCTTGCCTTCTTAAACTCGTCTGGAAGATGATTTATAATCTGATCAATTATATCTAATATCTCTCTCTTGTTTATAACCGCCTTACCTGTAACCGGTATTTTAGAAGAGCTCTCAACGATTTCTTGAAGGTATTCTAAAAGTTTTATAACATCCATATTTTCCCCCCTATTTAGAATTAACTTTTCTCATAATATCTGGGATAATCTCCTCAGGTACTAAGCCTTTAATACATCCGCCAAACATTGCAACCTGCTTAACTGAGGAAGAACTTAGATAGCAATACTCCGCCTTAGTCATCATAAATATAGTTTCTTTAGTTGGATCCAATTTATTGTTTATGGATGCCAATTGAAACTCGTAATCAAAATCTGAAACAGCTCGAAGGCCTTTGACAATAACACCCGCACCCTCTTTATTCATTAGATCTACAAGCAATCCGCTAAACTGCTTCACTTGCACATTTGGCAAGTTTTTTACTAGTTTTTTTATTTGCTCCACTCTCTCCTCTACAGTAAAGAGACTTTTTTTATCAGGGTTTACAAGTACCCCTACAATTAAATCATCAAAAACCTTAGAGGCCCTTTCAATAATATCTAAATGTCCGTTGGTTATTGGATCAAAACTTCCAGGGCAAATTGCCTTTTTCATGTTATTCCTCCATACTTCCTCTCAGATGGTTAATATTACAAATCGTAACTCACCTGTATTCTTCTTGGATAGCTAACAACTGTTAATTATTTGCTTCCTTATATTTATAAAACAGCACAGTAGTATTACCATATTTCCTCAAGTCACAAAGATATATAATAGAATTTCCTTCATATATTTCTTCTGAAGAATCTATTTTACAAACAATTAAGCCATCCTTACTTAAAATTCTATTTTTTCCAATGATTTCAATGGCAGGCGGAATCATATCTTTAGCATAGGGTGGATCTATAAAAATTAAGTCAAATATAATTTTCTCATCTGCAAACTGCTGCATGTATTTATATGTGTCACCCTTTAAGCACTCACATTTATCATTAAACTTCAAATTTTCTACATTTTTCTGAAGCATCTCAAAAGTAGTATCTCCCATATCAATTAAATAGCACTTTGATGCTCCCCTACTAGCTGCCTCAAGGCCTAAACTACCAGTGCCCGAAAACATATCAACCACAACAGCACCACGTGTTCTATTTTGTATTATGTTAAATATAGCTTCTTTTATTCTATCTAAGGTAGGTCTAGTTCCCATTCCAATTGGGGACAACAGTTTTTTTCCTTTTGCACTTCCTGCAATAATTCTCATATGTTTATTCCTCCATCTAAGCAAGTTTCGATAATATTTTAACATATATATGTAATTTACACAAAGATATTTTTTCTAGTTGAAACAAATATAGTTAGAGCTGCTTTGAATTTTTTGTATTATTTCATTCTTTACCTTGATGTCTTCATCATTATCACTTTGTATTAATTTTTTCGCTTCATTATTTGCAATCTTTAAAATATTAATATCTTCAATGACATCTGCTAAAATAAGCCCTGATTCGCCATGCTGCTTAAAGCCAAATAACTCTCCTGCACCCCTAGTTTTCAAATCTTCTTCTGCAATAAAAAATCCGTCATTACTTTTACTCAGTATTTCTAATCTTCTCTTCACTATATTATTTGTGATATTTGCTAATAGTATACAATAGGACTTATGAGTGCCTCTTCCTACTCTTCCCCTAAGTTGGTGAAGTTGTGCAAGTCCAAACCTTTCTGAATTCTCAATTATCATCATTGTAGCATTGGGTACATTTACTCCAACTTCAATTACTGTAGTTGAAATTAAGGCTTTAATTTCACCTGCTTTAAATTTATCCATGACTTCATTTTTAAGTTTACTAGGCATTTTACCATATACCATAGCTATTTCTATAGAATCAAAATACTCTTCCTTCAGTTTTTCATAAAGCTTCTCCACTGAGCTTAGCTTCATATCTTCATTTTCCTCTACTAACGGACAAACTATATAAACTTGCCTTCCCTTATTAATTTCGCTTAAAGCAAACTCATACACTTTTTTGCTCTGGCTCATGCTTTCATAGTAGGTATCAATCTTCTGCCTACCTGGTGGCAATTCATCTATAATAGATACATCTAAGTCACCATATAAATATAAAGATAGGGTTCTAGGAATAGGCGTAGCTGTCATTACAAGAATATCTATATTTTTACCTTTATTAGAAAGTCTATTTCTTTGTGACACCCCAAAACGATGTTGTTCATCAGTAACAATCATGCCTAAATTCCCAAATTCTACATTCTCCTCAATAAGTGCATGAGTTCCAACAATAATATCAATGGTTCCATCTCTTAACTTCTGTTTAATTAATTCTTTGTTTTTTTGCGTAGTACTCCCACTTAATAGTTCTATTTTAAGTGAAAACCCCTTTAACACTTTTTGAATTTCTTCGTAATGTTGCTTTGCTAGAATTTCTGTTGGTGCCATCATAGCTGCTTGGTATCCATTCTTTACCACGTTAAACATGGTAATTATTGCAACTATAGTCTTACCACTTCCAACATCACCTTGCACCAAGCGATTCATAGCCTTATCCTTTTTTTGGTCTATTAGAATTTCCCTAACAACTTTACTTTGCGCATCTGTAAGCTTAAAAGGAAGGCTTTCCTTTAAAATTGTAAGTTCTGGAGCTATTTTAAACTTAATACCCTCATTATGAGATTTTATAAACTCTTTTAACATCAATATTTTTAATGAATAGCTAAATAACTCTTGAAATTTAAGCCTTCTCTTTGATTCATTGAGTAATTCTAAACTCTTAGGACTATGTATATTACGAGTAGCATCATCCAAAGAGCAAAAACCATACTTTTCTACAATCCATTTAGGCAAATTCTCTGCTATTTCAATGTTACATAACATATCAGATATAATTTTATTAAAAAAATTATTTGAAATATTGTTTTTAAGTGGGTACTTAGCAATAATTTTATTTGTGTCCATTGATATGTTTTTTACTATTTTAGGATTCATAATTGTAATTTCTTCTTTAAATTTATCCACTTTGCCTGTGATAATGTATTTGCTTGAAGTTTTAAAGCTGTTTTTTGCATAGGTTTGGTTAAACCATTTACCTTTAAATTTATTTTCCCCTTGGCAAAAAACTATAGTAGAAAGAGTTTTATTGTTTTTTAGCCTAACATCTTTTAATATACTTAAAACAGTACACTCTATAATAACTTTTTCACTTTCGGCGCATTCTAGAATGCTTTTATGAGCAGATACATGCTCGTAATCTCTTGGAAAATATAACAGCAGATCTATTACATTGAAAATTCCACACTTATTCAAAGTTTCTGCCATCTTAGGCCCTACACCCTTTATATATTTTATATCACTATAAATATCCACAAATACCACTCCAAAAATAAGATTTTAATGCTAATTCAAACAATACATGCTGCATTATTAAGCTATAAGAAAAAAAGCCCTAGGGCTTTTATTCAACTGAAGCAATAAAATAATATAGCGGTTGCTTTCCATTATAGTGTTGGATATCTATATCGGGATATTTACCCTCCAAAACAGAAATAAATGCTTCCACTTCGTCTGAAACACAATCTTCGCCATAGAAAATTGTAACTAACTCACTATCTTCTGTAATCATGCTGTCTATAATATCTTCACAAACTTTATATATATCTGTGCCAACCTCTTTAATTTTTTGCTCAACTAAACCTAAAATATTTCCTTCTTTTATTATATTACCATCAGCCTCAGTATCTTTAACTGCATATGTTACGGAAGCCGTTGCAACATTTTTAATTGCTTCTTTTAATGTATTCTCATTTTCTTCTACACTAACTTCTGCATTAAACATTGTTACCGCAGTTACTCCTTGCGGTATAGTTTTAGAAGGAATAACTATTACATTTTTATCAGATAGTTCAACTGCTTGCAATGCTGCCATAAGTATATTCTTATTATTAGGTAATATAAATATGTTTTCCGCATTTATTTTATTGATACTATCTAATATATCCTGTGTGCTTGGATTCATGGTTTGGCCACCTTCTATTACAATGTCCACACCTAAATCCTCAAAAATATTCTTAATACCTTCTCCAAGCGCAACGGATATAAATCCATATTTTTTACTTTCAACAACATCTTCTCTTACGGGTTCTTGAACTGCCTCATGCTCAATATTCAATAAACTTCTATGTTGCTCTCTCATATTTTCAATTTTTATACTAGACAGTTCACCTAGTGTTACTGCTTTTGAAAGCACTAACCCTGGGTCATTTGTGTGTATATGAATTTTAATAAATTCATCCTGTGCAACCACAACCATTGAGTCTCCGAGTTTTTCTAAATAATTCTTTAACTCATTAGTATCAGCATTTTCAGATATAACTAGAAGTTCAGTACAGTATCCAAACTCTATGTCTGCAGGCATATTTGTAGCCATAGACGACATCGTTTCTAGTCCAGTACTTTGCTTATCTAATGTATTAATTGTAGCCTCCATATTATTACTTAAGGCTTCGTACATTCCTTTAAGCAATATTAGCAGCCCCATTCCACCTGCGTCAACTACTTTTGCTGCTTTTAATGCAGGAAGCATATCTGGAGTTTTATCTAACATAATTTCACTATGTTTACAAACCTCTTTCATAAGTGTTACAATGCTGGCTGCCGGATTATTAACTGCACTTTCACCAGCTGCTTTAATAATAGTTAAAATAGTTCCTTCAGTTGGCCTCATAACAGCTTTATATGCAAAATTTGCACCTTCTAAGATGCTTTTAGCAAACTCTTCAGAAGTAGCCTCTTCCATGCCTTCTAGCCCTTTTCCAATGCCTCTAAATATTTGTGATAGTATGACACCTGAATTACCTCTTGCACCCATTAGAGCGCCTCTGGCTAACTTTTGAGATATCTCTCCAATGGACTTAGTTGACATGCCTTCAATTTCTCGCACTGCTGCTTTAAAGGTCATGGACATATTTGTACCCGTATCTCCATCTGGAACTGGAAATACGTTTAGCATGTTTACATATTCTTTTTCATCCTCTAACCTATTTGATGCATTTATTACCATATTTCGGAAATGTTGTCCGTTAATTTTTAAGTATTCCACTGCCGTACCTCCTTAGACCCTTACACCTTGGACGTTTACTGTTATTGCTGCAACCTTCAGTCCTGTATAATTTTCAACATTATATCTTATTTTTTGAATTATATTATTTGCTATTACAGATATTTTTGTGCCGTACTCAACTATTATATATAATTCAATAAATAATTGATTTTCCTTTGAATGAATTTTAACTCCTTTATTTAGACCATCACTTTTAATTAACTGCCAAAATCCATCCTTGGCATCCTTTAATGCCATGCCAACAACTCCATAACACTCCATTGTAGAAATGCCAACTATGTTTGCTAACACTTCCTCTGAATAATATATAGTACCATTCTCGTTCGTAATGTTACCTTTCATTCTAATTCCTCCTTTTAACCGCCATATAGATTATTCTATATTATAATATTAATTTATTCAAGAAAATTAATTTTATAATTACTTTATTTACTAATAATTTTGCATTTCACTTGCAAGGTTAGTAGTATCTATGTTACAATTATTTGTGTTTGAATTGAGAAGATTTTTTCTTCATAGTCTTAAGGAGGTGTTTTCATTGTCAAGAAAATGCGAAATATGCAATAAAGGTGTTATTTCAGGTAGCCAATATAGTCACTCACACCGTCTATCAAAAAGAAAATGGGCTCCAAATATCCAAAAAGTTAAAGCTATAGTTAGCGGAACACCTAAATCTATACATGTATGTACTAGATGTCTTCGTTCTGGTAAAGTACAACGTGCTATATAATTAAGAAATAAAAATGCAGCTGTAAACGCTGCATTTTTTATTTTACACAAAGTTAATGACGTTTAATTTTATATGTTATTTTCTTAAAAAAAATTTAATTATCCGAGATATAAACCCCGGTAATTTAATAGCCATAATTCTCATCTCTTTCCCCTCCTAGCCATGAGCTATCCAAAAATATCTAGATAAAATACCTATATACAAATCACTAATAATGATTCTTGTGATCCATTATAGTAAAGCCGAAATAAACAACTGCTCCTCCTACAGCAATTATCCACCACCAAAATGGCACCACCACTACTGTTATAATTCCTATACCTACACACGCAATAATTACTCCAAGCTGTTTTTCCAAACATTTGTAATATTTTTTCATAAGTTATTCCCCTCCCAAAGTATTCCAATACTATTATATGTTTTACTTTAGTCAATGTTACAGAAATAATAAAAATTTTATTACAACCTTATTTGCTTTAGATCAGATTATTCATAAGGCTATAAGTTGTTAGAACTCTAAAATATAGAAAACCGTATTTTTACTGAAATAATCAGTAAAAGTACGGTTTTTTAATAAATATTAATCCGAGGATAACATTACCATCAACATGCCAGTTTTAAATTCAATTTCAACCCGTTCTGTGGTAAACTCGTTTGAAATAGTTACGCTTTCCCCAATCTTCAAGTTATAATTATTTAAAGGATATTTTGCACCCTTAATAGTTAAACCAACTATCTCATCTCCATAAGATTGTAATGAGAAAATTTGACCCACAGTGCCATTTAATGAAGTTGAGGTACCAACCAACCTAATATTATTGTTTTCGTCCTTTATACAAGCATCAACAGCATACCCTAAGCAAATTTTTAGCATTCCAATATTTCCGAGTAGGTGGTCTATTCTGCTTCCAGTGCATCCCAAAAACACTATTTCTTTTGGTTTCATGGAGAGTGCCTTTTTAACTGCAATTTCAGTATCAGTAAAATCCTTTTCTGAAGGATAAGTATCTATATTACAATTACTTTTTTTAAAATACTCTAATGCTTTTTTATCAATTGAGTCAAAGTCACCTACAAGCAAATCAGGCTGAATATTATAGTCATATAGACAATTAGCTCCACTATCTGCTGCAATTAGAAATGTATTTGATTCCATTTCCTCTACAAGCAATTCCTTAGATGGTGCATTTCCACCTGATATTATTATGACTTTCATGTTAAATACCAGTTCTTAAAACTTTTATATTTTTCTCGATTTCCCCGTTCTTAAATACAGCTGATCCAGCTACAATTACATTAGCCCCGCCATTAACAACTTTCCCAATATTAACTTCATCAATGCCGCCATCTACTTGAATCATAAGGTCTCTATTATACTTATGGGAAAGCTCTCTAACTTCCTTAATCTTATCTGTACAGTATTCAATATACTTTTGCCCTCCAAATCCAGGATTTACTGACATAATAAGCACCATATCCACATTACTTATTAAATGCTTAATGCAATCTACAGGTGTAGCAGGATTTAATGCAACTGCTGCTTTAATCCCAAAACTTTTTATGTAGTTAATAGTCCTGTCAATGTGCCTATCAGCTTCATAATGAACAGTTATAATGTCAGCTCCTGCGCGTACAAAGTCTTCCACATATCTAGAAGGTTCTTCTATCATAAGATGTACATCAAATGGTAGCTTTGTAAGCTTTCTTACACTCTTAATTACTGGAATTCCAAAGGAAATGTTAGGTACGAACATACCATCCATTACATCAATATGAATCATATCAGCACCACAAGCCTCTAATTGCACAATATGTTCTCCTAGTTTTGAAAAATCCGCTGACAGTATGGATGGTGCTATTTTAATCATCTTTTATTCCCCCTAGCAATAATTTCTTCTAATGTTTTTATATAAAATTTATATCTATCTGTATAGATTTCATTAACCTCCACCGCTTCCTTAACTCTACAGTTAGGTTCTTTATAATGCATACAATTAGAAAACCTACACTGATCTCTATGCTTCTCAAATTCCGGAAAGCAATGTTGTAACTCTTCTTTCTCTATAAAATCTAAACTTAATGATGAAAATCCAGGAGTATCTAGCAAAAATCCTTCTTCAAATTCAATAAGTTCGCTATGCCTTGTAGTATGCTTGCCTTTTTGTGATTTTTTACTTATATCTCCGGTTTTCATAACTTCTCTTCCAACTAAACTATTAAGTATAGTTGACTTTCCAACTCCAGAAGGTCCACAAAAAACTGTAATATTATCTTTTATTCTAGTCTTAAGTTCCTCAAGGCCTTCACCCTCTTTTGCTTTTAAAAATATTATATCACAGCCTGCACTTTTTAATTCTTTTATAAGTTCTTCATCAATTTCTTCAACTAAATCTAGCTTATTTAAGCAAAGAACTATCTTCAATTTATTATATTTGCAAAGCACTAAAAATTTGTTGAGCAAATCCATATTTAAGTCAGGTTTTTTAAAGGCAAAAACTACAAAAGCTTGAGTAACATTAGCAACTACTGGTCGTATAAGCTCAGTATCTCTTGTAAAAATCTTTTCAATTACACCTTTACTATCATCTGTCTCTAACATTATTTCCACTTTATCACCAATAAGAGGAGACATTCCAGCATATCTGAACTTCCCTCTAGCCTTACATTCTATGACTTTATCCTGGGCTTTTACAAAATATAGTCCGCCTATACCTTTTATGATTACTCCTTGCATATATCCTCCATGATTTATCTTTGATTTAATATTGTTTAAATGCATCTTATATAACTTTGACTATTAATTTTATTCATCAGTTTATGGTGTTTCTGGTATTACCGGTGGCACTGTAGCCTTAGATGTTAAGGTTACAGTATCTCCAACATTTATCATAGTGCCAGGCGCCTTATCTTGCGAGTCAATGATATCTTCATCATTCCCAGTAACCCTTATGGTTATATCAAATTCTGCTGCTAGATCTTTTGCCGCTTTAACTGTTATTCCTATAAATGAGGGAACATCACGTTTTTCTACTTCTGGTTCTTTATACTTATAATAACTAACACCTACTGTATTCCCTTCCCTAACTTCTGTATTTGCAGCAATGCTTTGGTTGAATATTTTACCATCCTGAGCTTTATCGTTAGTTATTATTTCCTTCTTGTCACCTAATTTTAAATTTAAACTTTGTAGTACTCGTTGTGCTTCATTTATAGACATTTCGTTTAAGTTTGGAACCCTAGTTAATTTAACTTCTACGCCCTTACTTATTACTAAATTTACTCTATCACCCTTTTGAACTGAGCTGCCTCCTCTTGGATCTTGACTTATTACTAGGCCATTAGGGGTGGAATCACTGAATTCCTCTGTAACATCACCTAATACCAACCCATTATTTTCAATGATAGCTCTAGCTGAAATTCTATCAAGCCTAATAACATCAGGAACATTAAAACTCTCTGGTCCATTACTAACAGTAACCCTTACTTCCGTATTAGGTTGCACCTCTGTTTCTTCCTCTGGATAACAAGCTATTACCGTACCTTTAGGCTCATCGCTATTTTCTTTTCGAGCTTCGGTAAAACTCAAACCCTGCTCTATTACTAACCTTTCTGCCATCATTACATCTAAACCGATAATTTTCGGAACCAATATTTTACCCGTAGCACCTTCTTCATTATTATCAAGTAGTCTTTTGAATATGCCACCTGCAACACTACCTAGAACGATTACTAAAATTACTACAACTGAAACTATTATTTTTGTTTTATTTTTTTTATTAATTTTATTCTTTGTGCTTTTTCCTGCTTGTTCTTTTTCATAGTCAGATACATTTACGGGCTCCATAATTCTAGTATACTCATTTTCCATACTATTTACCGGAATATTATAAGAACTATTATTTTGTATCCTCTGTAAATCTAGAAGCATATCTTTTGCAGTTTGGTATCTTTTTATGGGCTCTTTTTCTATAGCTTTTAATATTAATTTATTTAAATTTTCAGGAATATTGTCGTTAATGTGCTTAGGAGGAACAACTGGTTCCTGTATATGTTTTAAAGCAACAGATACAGGACTTTCTGCATCATAAGGCACTCGTCCTGTAACCATCTCATAAAGGACTATACCAAAGGAGTAAATGTCAGTTCGGAAGTCAACAAAACTTGCTTTAGCTTGTTCTGGAGAAAAGTAATGAGCTGAC
The DNA here is from genome assembly GCA_937976175.1 of uncultured Clostridiaceae bacterium. Lineage (GTDB taxonomy): Bacteria > Bacillota > Clostridia > Clostridiales > Clostridiaceae > Clostridium_AD. The sequence goes on from CALJTN010000383.1 coordinate 15,349, forward strand.
CCCATCACTGTGCTAGTATTTGTTATAGTGACTGAACTAGAAGCCTTTGCTATACCAAAATCCGTAACCTTAATTATTCCATCTTCAGTTACTAAAATATTATGAGGTTTTATATCTCTATGTATAATGTTATTTTTATGAGCACACTCAAGTGCTTTTGCAATTTGCATTCCATAGTCTATGGCTTGATTATAATTCATTCCACCATTCTCAATTATAACTTGTTTTAAAGTTTTACCTTTTATATATTCCATTACAATATAGTTAATATCCCTTTCACTTCCAACGTCATAAATATTAACTATATTATTGGCTGAAAGACTAGCTGCAGATGCAGCTTCTCTTTTAAACTTTTCCATGAATTCTATATTGGTTGAATATTCTTCTTTTAGTATTTTTACAGCAACATAACGATTGAGTAAATGACACTTAGCTTTATAAACTATTGCCATTCCGCCCTCTCCAATTTTCTCAAGGAGTTCATATCTACTCCCTAATATGGTTCCTATCATCTCTGCACTCTCCTTCAAATACGATAACTGATATGTTATCTCTTCCACCTCTAGATTTACTTAAATCCACTAACATCTTGCAGCTAGAAACATTGTCATTTTCCATAATCATATCATAAATCTCAGAATAAGTCACATCATTAGTAAGACCATCTGTACATAAAATACATTTGATTATATTAGTTAAATCAACCTCAAAAATATCTACTTCTACTAGCTCATTTGTTCCAAGTGCCCTTGTAATAATATTTTTATTAGGATGAGTTCTAGCTTCTTCTTCAGTTATAGTTCCATTATCTAAAAGCTGTTGCACTAAAGAATGATCTTTGGTAACTTTTAACAACTCTTTTTTACTATTAATGATATAACAACTACTGTCCCCTACATTTGCAATAACCATTTTACTTTGTTTTTTAAAACAAATTGTTATAGTTGTACCCATTCCTTTAAGTGAATCACTTTTACTTGCCACATCATAAATTTTCTTATTTGCGAACTTTATTCCATTGGAAAGCACTTCTTTCATATCTGCACCCTGGTGATTATGCTTTATATATTCTATGACAACCTCAATGGCTAGTTCACTTGCAACTTCACCTGCATTGTGTCCCCCCATGCCATCTGCTACAGCATAAATGTCAATATCACTACCTTCAAAATAACCTACTGAGTCTTCATTTATTTTTCTAACATTTCCCACATCAGATAAAATCCCCAGCATTGTTACACCCCCTTATTTATGTTCTTTTCTTTAATGTAACTTCTTCTAAGTTGTCCACATGCCGCATTAATATCCAGTCCCATTTCTCTTCGTATTGTTGTCTCTATATTATTAGTTTCAAGTACCTTTTTAAACTGAGCAACATCGTCATTTGATGATCTCTTTAGCTCATTCTCTTTTATCTCATTTACTGGAATTAAATTAACATGGCATAACATACCTTTTAATAAGACACTTAATTTTTCTGCCTCTACCACGCTATCATTAAGCCCCTTTACAAGGGCGTATTCAAAGGTTATTCTTCTATTAGTTTTATTTATATAGTACTTACATGCATCAATAATTTCTGCAATAGAATATTTGTTTGCAATTGGCATACTCCTAACTCTAATTTCATCCGTAGATGCATGAAGTGAAATAGCCAGTGTGGTCTGTAAATTAATATCAGCAAATTCCTTAATTTTGGGTACTATACCACAGGTAGAAATTGTTATATGTCTTTGACCAATATTTAGTCCATTCTCTGAATTCACAATATCAAGGAATTTAACTACATTTTCAAAGTTGTCAAAAGGTTCCCCACTTCCCATGAGTACAACATTAGAAATTCGCTCTCCAATTAGCTCTTGTGATTTCATTATTTGAGACAACATTTCCCCAGTGGATATGTTTCTAATCATTCCTCCAATGGTAGAAGCGCAAAATTTACATCCCATCCTACATCCAACTTGAGTAGATATACATATGGAGTTTCCATGTTTATATTTCATAACAACGCATTCAATTAGGTTACCATCATGTAATGCAAAAAGATATTTCCTCGTATCGCTTTGTTTTGAACTATATTCTTCTATAAGCTCAGGCATTCCAATATAAAAATTACTTTGAAGCTTTTCTTTTGTATTTTGTGGAATATTATTCATGTTTTCAAAGTTCCAAATACCCTTATAAATCCAATCCCATACTTGTTTAGCTCTAAATTCACTTTCTCTATTACTCTTCATCCATTGTTTTAACTCCACTAAATTTAAATCTAAGATATTTATCATATTATACACCTACCACGACTTTACAATTTTGGCTATAAAAAATCCATCCATATATTCATTGGGCAATATAGTCACATATCCTTTATCACTATAGTTTATGTTATGAAATTCACCATAAAACATAGGTTCAATTTTAAAATTTGGATGTGTATCCATAAACCACTCAATATTACTTTCATTTTCCTCCTTATTAAGTGTACAAGTTGAGTATAGAAGCACTCCGCCTTTTTTAACGTATTTTGAAGCATTATCCATTATTTTTCTTTGTATATCTATTATACTTTTCATATTGCTTATGTCTTTGCTCCACTTTATCTCAGGCTTTTTCCTAATAATCCCTAGTCCTGAACAAGGTACATCCATAAGTACTCTATCTGCAGATTCAAATAAATTTTCTGCATAAATTGTAGCATCAGCAACATCACAAGTAGTGTTTGTAATTCCTATTCTCTTTAAATTTTCTTTAATTAAGGATAATTTGTTTTTATGTATATCAAATGCAGAAATATGTCCTGTATTTCTCATAATCTCTGCAATGTGTGTGCTCTTCCCCCCTGGAGCGCTACAGAGGTCAAGAACTTTTAAATTTGGCACCAGGTCCATAGAAGGTGCTGTAAGCATTGCACTTTCATCTTGAACCGTTATGTGTCCTTCATTAAATAAAAGGTTGTTCTCTATGTTTTTCCCTTTAATAATTCGTATTGCGCAAGGATTTACATAACCTTTTTCTATATTATACCCATTTTCTATAAGTTTTTCCCATACTTCTTCATAAGATAATTTTAGAGTATTAACTCTAACTGTAACATCTGGTTTATAGTTTAGCCCTTTAAGAATTTCTTCAGCTGTAACCAGGCCATATTGCTTTATAAAAAGTTTAACTAAAGCCTTATTAAAGGAATACTCAAAGCATAATCTTTCAACATCGTTTTTTTCATTATAGTATACCGCAGTGCTGTCTCTTAGATAGTTTCTAAGTACTCCATTAACAAATTGCGTTGCTCCAGCATTACTCATCTTTTTTGTCAAGTTTACAGCCTCATTAACCACAGCAAAGCTTGGGATTTTATCTAAAAACCTAATTTGATATATGGATATTCTTAATATATTTAAAACAAAACTATCTACCTTTTCGAAGCCTTTTTTTATAAAGTTACTCAATATTTTATCTATTGTATATTTATGCTTTAGTGTACCATAAACTATTTCTGTAACTAGTGCCTTATCCTTATCGTTTAATTCTGATTTATTAAGCTCTAATCCTAAAACTATATTCGAATAAGCATTTTCATTTAATACTTTTTCTATAACTAAAATTGCTACCAGTCTACTATTATTCATTCTGTTACCTCAATTTTCTATTTAGTTTATTTATCTATCTCTACCTATAAGAATAAGTCTTACTAGCTGAGAAATTGCCATTAGTGCTGCTGATAAGTATGTCAACGCTGCTGCACTTAGTACAGATTTAGCACCTTTAATTTCATTTCCATAGAGTATATTCCTAGATTCTAAAATTTTCAGTGCTCTACTAGATGCATTAAATTCAACCGGTAAGGTGATTAGTTGAAATGCTACTACTGCGGAAAATAATATAATTCCAATGCTTATTAGCGAAGAAATACTCAAAATCACTCCCATAAAAAATAGTAACCAAGATGCATTAGAACTAAAGTTAACTGCAGGAACTATAGCGTTTCTAAGTTTTAAGGGCACATAATTTTCTTTATGTTGTATTGCATGACCGGTTTCATGAGCTGCAACCCCTATGGCTGCCACAGAGGTTCCATAGTACACATCTTCGGATAGTCTCATAACCCTTTTGGAGGGGTCATAATGATCAGTAAGTTTTCCACCTACAAGTTCCACAGGTACATCAAAAAGACCATCACCTTCTAGTAGCATTTTAGCTACCTGTGCTCCAGTATAACCATTTGCACTATTAACTTTGGAATATTTACTAAAAGAAGACTTTATTTTAATCTGTGCAAAGGTTGATATAATTATTGCTGGCAATAATATAATCATAGTACTATCATAAAAATACATATCCTTCCACCTCTCTTTATTTATACTAAGTTTCTAATAAAGGAACATTCTCATAGATTAAATCTTTTATTGCTCTTATTTTAAAATCAAACCTTCGTCTATTTTATTTCCTATTATGTATTCTTTCACTTTCAAAGGTTTTTTACCTGGAAATTGAATCTCTTCAATAAGTAAAACACCACTACCAGTTGACACCTTTAATCCCTCTTTCGATACCTCTATAATAGTTCCAACTTGTTTACTAGACTTCTCATTTAAAACTCTTGATTTATGTATTTTCATTACTCTATCCTCATAGTGAGTATATGCCATTGGCCATGGATTTAATCCTCTTATAAAATTGTGAATTTTAATATTGCTGTGTTCCCAGTTTATCTTAGCCATTTCCTTATCTAACATAGAAGCATATGTGCTAAGCTCATTTTCTTGTTTAACTGGATCTATCTCCTTACTAACTATACCATTTATGGTTTTAACTAAAAGTTCCCCACCACTATTCATAAGAATATCGTGCAACTCTCCAGCTGTGATACTATCAGACAGTTCCACTTCCTCTGTTAAAAGCATATCCCCAGTATCAAGACCAACATCCATAAGCATGGTTGTATTTCCACTTTTGCTTTCGCCTTCTATTATGCACCAATTTATAGGTGCAGCCCCTCTATATTTGGGTAATAAAGATGCATGCAGATTTATACATCCATATTTAGGAATTTCTAATATCTCCTTTGGAAGAAGCTGACCAAAAGCCACTACTACTATAAAATCCGGTTTTAAACTTTTAATTTTTTCTATCATTTCTTCATTTTTTTTAAGCCTTAAAGGCTGATATACTGGTATATCATAGGAAACTGCTAACTGTTTAATAGGTGACATAGCTAAGCTCTTACCTCTACCTTTAGGTCTATCTGGCTGAGTGAAAACAGCAGAAACCTGAAATTCACTTATTAATTTCTGAAGGCTTGGAACGGAAAATTCCGGTGTACCCATAAAAATTATATTCATACTATTCTCCCTCACCTTCTAAAGCTTTATCTATAAATAATATACCATCTAAATGATCGATTTCATGACACAGAGCTCTTGCAAAAAGGCCTTCTCCCTCTATTACTATGTCTTCTCCATTTTCATTCATTGCCTTAACTGTTACTTTCTCAGGCCTTTCCACATTTTTTTGAGTACCGGGTATGCTTAAACACCCTTCATTATCTAATTGTGAACCTTTCATTTCTACTATCTCTGGATTAATAACTGTTATAGGACCATTTCCAACATCAATAACTGCTATTCTTTTTAAAATACCAACCTGTGGTGCCGCAAGTCCTACCCCCTTAGAACTATACATTGTTTCTTTCATATCTTTAATTAGTAATAAAATCCTAGGGTTAACTTCCTCTACCACTTTGCTTTTTTTCCTTAAAATGTCGTCACCATAGGTTCTAATGCTTCTTATTGCCATGCAAAAACCTCCTTATCGTTAAATCATACTACTTGGATTAATATCTATACTAACCCGTATACTATTATAAACATTTTTTACTAATTCATAAACTAAATTCTTTAATTCTTCAGCAATGGCTTCTTCAATATTTCCTTTAATAATAATTTGCCATCTATAAAAATTCTTTATTTTAGAAACTCCACAAGGACATGGTCCTAGTAATGTAATTTTATCATTATTTTGCATTTTGTATTTTAAATTTACACCAACATTTTGTATATTTTTTATTAACAAATTTTCATCCTCAGAACTCATAGTTATGACTAGGATATTGGTAAAAGGCGGATAGTCCATAGTTTCTCTCATGATGATTTCACTTTTATAAAAACTATCATAGTCATTGCTCGCTGCATATTGTATAGTGAAATTATCTGCATTATATGTTTGAATAACTACCTTACCTTCTTTTTTGCCCCTGCCTGCTCTTCCCGAGACCTGAGTAAGTAATTGAAAAGTCCTTTCAAAAGCTCTAAAATCAGGTAAGTTCAGTGATAAGTCGGCTGCTATAACGCCTACTAAAGTAACATTCTCAAAGTCTAATCCTTTAGCAACCATTTGCGTTCCAATTAAAATATCTGCCTGTTTATTTTTAAAAGTATTATATATATATTCATAAGAATTTTTCCGTCTTGTAGTATCAAAATCCATTCTTAAAGTTTTTGCACTGGGAAAAATTCTATTAATTTCTTGTTCAATTTTTTCTGTTCCCACTCCAAAATATTTTACATAACTACTTCCACAACTAGGGCAAGTTTTACTTATTTTTTCTTTGTCACCACAGTAATGACAAGTTAAGTGCTCCTGTGCATTGTGGTAAGTTAATGAGATATCACATTTTTTACATTTGAAAACATAACCACATTTTCTGCAGGAAACGAAGGTTGAAAAACCTCTTCTATTTAAAAATAATATTACTTGCTCATTTTTTCTTAAAGCTTCAATAATACCTTCGTATAGAGATTTACTAAATATTGAACGATTGTTGTTCATAAGTTCCTCTCGCATGTCAACGATTTCTACTTTTGGCATGGCCGCACCATCCGCACGTTCATTAATAGTAATCAATTCCAATTCCTTTATAGTAGCTCTATAATAGCTTTCAATGGAGGGTGTAGCTGATCCTAATAATAATTTGCAATTTTCAAGTTTACACTTTATGTATGCTATTTCGCGAGCATCAAATTTTGGATCACTGTCAGATTTGTAACTGGCTTCATGTTCTTCATCTATAACAATTAATCCTAAGTTCTCAAAAGGTAAAAATATGGCTGACCTTGCTCCAATAGCAATTTTTACATTTCCAAGTTTCACTCTCATCCACTCGTCAAAGCGTTCGCCATCTGATAGTTTGCTATGAAAAACTGCAATATCACGCCCAAACCGTCCTTTAAACCGTTCTACCATTTGAGGGGTTAAAGATATTTCTGGTATTAGTATTATAGACTGTTTTTTTTCTTTTAACATATAACTAACTAAACTCATGTATATTTCAGTCTTGCCACTACCTGTAACTCCATGCATTAAAAACTTTTTGAACTTAGAATGTATTATAAAATCCACCGATTTCCGTTGCCTGTCATTTAGTACCTTCTCTTCATACCTAGCATAAGTCTTTTCATTATACCTATTAATTATAATCTCGTTTGTAGCTAAGAATTCATATTTGATCATTGTATTAATTGATGATAGCGATTGATTAAACCTTTTGCTAAATTCAGTTTTGTTGTATTTCATATTATTCATCTGTATTAATTCATAAATGTTTTTATAAGGTTCATTTAGAAATTTACCTTCTAGTTCCTTGCTGGTAGTTAACACCTGTGCACTTTTATTCTTTATACCTTTTGTTATTCCTCTTGGAATAATAACTTTTATGCACTCTAAATATGTACATAGGTACTTTTTCTTCATGATTTTTACAAGTTCAAGATCAGTTAGTTTAAGCAATGGCATTTCATCACAAATACTTGCTATATCCTTAATATTATTCACATTATCGCATTGTTCATACAGTTCTAGCACAAAAGCATCTAGTGTTTTGTTTCCTTTTCCAAAAGGTACTTTAACTCTAAATCCTAAATGAACTTTTCCTATTAGACTAATAGGTATTTTATATGTGAAAACTCTATCTACTTGAACAGAATCGTTATTCACTATAACTCCAGCATATTGATACACTTAATCACCCTTTTAACTTTATAATTTTCTATAATATAAAAAAGCGCATTAGCGCTTTTTATTTATTAAATTAAATAATTCCCTAGCAACTTGCTTCTTTGACATTTTATCTAAAGCTATTGGATTACTATCTCTACTTAAAATAATTACTTTGTTATCTTCTGTTCCAAACCCAGTGTCTGATTTCGTTATATCATTGGCAACTATATAGTCCAAGTTTTTTTTAAGAAGCTTACCTTTTGCATTTTGGAGCAAATCATTGCTTTCAGCCGCAAAGCCCACTAATATTTGCTTTTTCTTATGTAATCCTAATTCTTTCAAAATATCATTATCTCGAACGAGTTCTAAGTTGAATTCATTTTCACTTTTTTTAATTTTACTACTGCAGTATAATTTAGGTTTATAGTCAGCCACCGCTGCTGATTTTATAACGATATCGCTATCTTCATAATTATTAAGAACAGCTGCTCTCATCTCTTCATTAGTATTTACGTTTATAAGGCTTACACCATAGGGTGCTTTTTCATTAGATGGACCAGATATCAAGGTTACAATTGCTCCTCTATCTCTAGCTTCCTTGGCAATTGCATATCCCATTTTTCCAGAAGATCTATTTGTTATAAATCTTACAGGGTCAATTGGTGCAATTGTAGGTCCAGCTGTGACTAAAACTTTAGTACCCTTCATATCTTTTAACGGGTACAAATTACTCATAATCATTTCAAAGATATCTTCAGTTTGTGCTAATTTCCCTTCACCTATATCACCACAGGCCAGTCTTCCTGCAGCAGGAGAAATAAACTCATACCCAAAATCCCTAAGCTTTTGAATATTATCTTGTACTATTCTATTTTTGTACATATTAACGTTCATTGCTGGGGCAAAAATTACTGGTGCCTTTGTTGCCATAATAGTAGTAGTAAGCATATCGTCTGCAATACCATTTGCAACTTTGCCAATTACATTAGCCGTTGCTGGAATTATAGCAAACAAATCTGCTTTTTTAGCAAGAGATATATGTTGTATCTCCCATGCTTTTGGCTCTTCGAACATATCATGAATTACCATGTTCTGACTTAAAGATTGAAAGCTTATGGGATTTACAAACTCCGCCGCCGCTTTAGTCATAATAACATGTACTTCAATATTTTCTTTTCTTAATCTACTAATAACATCTAGAGCTTTATATACTGCTATTCCCCCTGAAACACCAATAACTACTGTTTTTTTATTTTCCATACTACTTTATTCCTTCTTTTGTTGTAATGGCAACAATAGCTCCCTCATAAATTTCATGTATAGCTATAGTAACAGGTTTAGTGGAATCTACATGTACCATTGGACTTTGACCCTCTATTATTTGTCTTGCTCTTTTTGACGTTGCTACAACTAAAGAATACCTATTATCAACTTTTTCTAATAAATTTACTATTGATGGTTTAATCATTGAATTATTCATTACTAATTTCCTCCTTTAGAAAATCTCCATTTATTCTATCAACTCGACATCTTTCTGCAGTTATAATGCTTTGAATTTTTTCACAAGCATTATCTACCGTGTCGTTTACAACTGCATAATCATATTTTGATACAAAACTAATTTCTTCATGAGCTGATGAAAATCTTGTAATTAAAGACTCTGGTGTCTCACTTCCCCTATTTGTAATCCTATTCTTTAGCTCCTCCATAGATGGTGGAAGAATAAAAATAAATAAGCCGTCTGGATAAGCTCTTTTTACCTTAAGGGCACCTTGAATATCTATTTCAAGTATTACATCCCTACCTGTATCTAACACTTTTAGCACTTCAGATTTAGGTGTGCCGTAATAGTTTCCATAAACCTCTGCATATTCAAGAAAGTCCTCTGCTTCAATTTCTTCTAGGAATTTTTCTTTAGTTATGAAATAGTAGTTTACCCCTTCTATCTCTCCATTCCTTGGACTCCTTGTAGTAGCAGACACTGAAATCCAAAAATCATTTTTTTCAAGGAGTGCCTTGCATACAGTTCCCTTACCAGCACCAGAAGGTCCTGAAATAACAATCAACTGTCCCTTACCGCTCATTATTCCTCAACCTCATCAATACGTTCCTCATCTTTAACTGATAACCTATGTGCAACAGTTTCAGGTTGAACAGCTGATAAAATAACATGATCACTATCAGTTATGATGACTGCTCTGGTTCTTCTTCCGTAAGTAGCATCAATTAGCATGCCCCTATCTCTCGCTTCTTGGATTATTCTTTTAATTGGCGCCGATTCAGGACTGACTATAGCTACCAACCTATTTGCTGAAACAATGTTTCCGAAACCTATGTTTATCAATTTTATACTCATGGTTTACCTCCTGCTTATTCTATGTTTTGCACTTGTTCTCTAATTTTTTCTATTTCACTCTTCATATTTATTACTGTACTTAAAATTTCTAAGTCATTTGCTTTCGATGCTATAGTGTTAGTTTCTCTATTCATTTCTTGAATGATAAAATCAAGTTTTCTGCCAATTGGTTCATCTAAAACTAGAGCTTCCTTCATTTGCACTATATGACTGTTTAATCTTACGATTTCCTCATCAATTCCAGCTTTATCAGCAAAAATCGCAACTTCCATGGCAACTCTATTCTCATCAAATTCAACTTCTTTATGAAGGGCATTTAGTCTTTGAGCTAGCTTTTCCTTATACTCACAAACAACGAAAGGTGATCTTTCTTTAACCTTTTCAACTAATTCATTAATTAAATCACATTTAGTTATAACATCTTCTAGTAATTTTTCCCCTTCTCTTTCTCTCATAGAAAGAAGCGATTGGAGAGCTTCAGTTAATGATTGCTCAATTTGCTCAAATGCTCCTGAAATATCTTCTTCTTTTTGTTTAAGAGTTATCACCTCAGGCAACCTAGCTATTTGAGCTACTGACATATCATCTCGAAGATCATATTTGTCTTTTAAGATTCGAAAGCAATTAATATAACTGTCAGCTAATTTTTCATTCAAATAAGCTTCAACATCTTCCTTATCATAATTGCCTTGAGTTACAAATACATCAAGCTTTCCTCTTTTTACTTTTTCACCAATTATTTTTCGGATTTTATCTTCAAAAGCTATCAACGCTCTAGGCATTCTTATATTAGTTTCATAATATCTATGATTAACACTTTTAATCTCAATGGTAAAGCTTCTACCATCTTTTTCAGAGCTTCCTCTCCCAAACCCAGTCATACTCCTAATCATAACAACGCATCCTTCCAATGTTCATTGTGAATCCTTATAATTATACATAACCTACCACCTTAATTTCAAGCTAAAATTATAAGTTCTCACTTTTATTAGTGTTTTTATCTAAAAAAATGTCGTTAAGCCGTAATTTAACGTATTTTAAAATAGCTATACTTATACTAAAATATTTCCTATATAACTTATATTATACCAATAACAATATTAATCACCACATTTTTTTAAAGATTTTAAAGCTTCTTCAATAATAAGCTTATCTTTAGTCAATGCTATTCGGAAATAATCATATCCAAGTTTTCCAAAAACATTTCCTGGTGTAACCACAATGCCGTAATTAATTAGTAGCTCCTCACAAAATTCATTAGTAGTATAATTCTTAGGTGTTCTACACCATAAATAAAAAGTACCTTCCGAATCAAAAAAATTAATGTTTTTCTCTAGTAGCACACGTTTAGCAACTTGGCGCCTTTCATCATATATTCTTCTTATATCTAACACATAGTCACGTTCTAAATTAAGAGCAGCAACGGCAGCCTTTTGCATTGGTATAAATTGACCAGAATCACAATTACTTTTAATCTTTAAAAGAGCGTTTATTACTTTTGCATTTCCTACAGCATATCCTATTCTATATCCTGTCATATTATAAGTTTTAGATAGTGTTCCAAACTCCACACATTGTCTCTTTACATCATACTGCATAAGACTATTGGTTTTTTTATCAACCTTAATTATTTCATTATATGCTGAATCATTGCATAAAACAATATTATTATCATAAGAAAACTTTATAATACGTTTATAGAACTCACCATTAGCTGTTGCACCCGTGGGGTTATTTGGGTAATTAATGAAAAATAGTTTGCATTTGTTAACAATTTCTCTGGGGATCTCCTCAAGGCTTGGCATATATCCGTTACTTTGCTTTAAAGGTATAGTATAGGGTACGCAACCCCAAAGCTTTGAGCAAATGCTATAAACAGGGTATGCAGGTTCAGGCACTATTATACAATCCCCAATATCACATACTGCTGGAATGATATTACTTATACCTTCCTTTGAACCTATAAGAATTATTATTTCATCTAAGTTTAAATTTACAGAATAAACCTCACTATAGTATTTTATAACTGCTTTTTTCAAATCTATTATTCCATCATAAGGAGGGTAGTTGTTGTATTTCTCGACTTTTAATCCAGCTACTAAAGCCTCATTGATTTTTGAGTGAACCTCTAAATCTGGATCACCTATACTCAAATCAATAATTTTTTTACCAGTGAGAAAAACTTCATTTTTTATGTCGTCAATTTTTTTAAAATGGTATTCATCAACATTGAATAATCTGTTATTTATCTTCATAATATCACCCTTTATACAATTTTTTTATTATGTTATTCTAGTGATACTATTTTTGTTACAGTACTTTTATTACAATTAAAATAAAGATAACCATCTATTACTATAAATATACACATCCATATTTAGTAAGCATAAAAAATATACTAGAGCATGTTAAATTTCATGCTCTAGTATATTTCTAATGATCTATTATTTTGAACCAGTGACAATCAACTTAATAATAAATAGTACTGCCAAAATATAAATTATAAATGAAACATTTTTCTTTTTACTAGGATCTTTAGTAAATATATTATTTACTAAGTTTAACACTGCATAGGAAAGGATTCCTATAGTTAAACCGTCTCCAATGCTATAAGTTAAAGGCATTAGTGCAATTGTTAAAAAAGCAGGAACTCCCTCTGTAAAATCACTAAAATCTATTTTCACTATATTCTCCATCATAAAAAATCCTACAACTATTAAAGCAGGTGCAGTAGCACATGCTGGTATTGCTATAAATAAAGGTGAAAAGAACATTGCTATTAAAAATAATATACCCGTTACAACGGAAGCAAGTCCAGTCCTAGCGCCTTCTGCAACTCCAGCCGAGCTTTCTACATAGGTAGTAACAGTGGATGTGCCAAGGAAAGCCCCCACAGTAGTACCCACCGCATCTACAAGTAGTGCACGTCCAGCATTTTTCACCTTACCATTTTCATCTACCATTCCAACTTTTGAGGCAACTCCTACCAAAGTTCCTACTGTATCAAAAAAATCAACAAATAGAAATACTAACACTATTGTTATAAAGCTCCATACTCTAGCTGGGTCAGCTAAATACGAAAAATCCAATTTTCCTGCAATTGGTGTTATTGATTCAAATTTAAATATCCCTTGCGGTGTACCTATTCTATAAGTTGCTGCTATTTCTGGTGATATTACTGCAAGTAACCAAGATAATATAGTGCTTGCAACTATTCCCCATAATATGGCTCCTTTAATATTTTTCTTTGACAAAACTACAATTATAATTACACCTGTTAAGGTTATTATTACTGTAGGATTTGTAAAATTGCCCATAGCTACTTTTGTTGCTTCATGAGTAACCACAATACCAGCATCTACAAAACCAATAAATGCAATGAAAAGTCCAATACCTGCAGTAACTGCATATTTTAAAGTTGTTGGTATAGCGTTAACAACTGCCTCTCTAACATTAGTTAATGATAATATAATAAAAATAATTCCTTCTACAAAAACAGCAGCTAGTGCTACTTGCCATGGAACTTTCATTCCAATTACTACAGTGTAAGCGAAGAACGCATTTAATCCCATTCCAGGTGCTAAGGCAAAAGGTAGATTAGCATATAGCCCCATGAATATTGTAGCAAAGGCTGCTGTTAAACAAGTTACTGTTACTACAGCTGCTGCAGGCATTCCTACCCCAGCATCGCCTAATATATTTGCATTAACTGCAATAATATACGCCATAGTTAAAAATGTAGTTATTCCTCCAATAATTTCATGTTTCACGTCAGTTCCATTTTCTTTTAACTTAAAGTATTCCATCTAGTATCCCTCCATAATGTTTGCAATACAAAATAAGACCACTATAGTTCATGAGAAACCATAGTGGTCATTTAATATAAGCATACTAAATGGCCCCACTGATTACTCATAGTCGAATATTTTTGGTATTCGGTAGAAACTTCTGAACCATATTATCAGAACTATATGAGATATAGTGAATATTTTGTTTTTATACAAACATAATAACAAAAATGTACATGCACGTCAATAATATTACGAATATTAATACTTAATTCTCTTATGAAGTTCGGTTTTTATAGTGAATCCCTTCGAACATATATTGAATTTCTTGCATGTTTTTTGTCTTAGCAAGTGCAATCATAAGCTTAATTCTAGCTTTTTGACCTGGTAAGCTATCTCCAAAAATCACACCGGCATTTCTAAGCTCTTTTCCACCACCTGGATATCCATAAGAATCTAATACTCTCCCTTTAAAGCATCTAGATACCATAACAACCACCACGCCCTTTTCTATGGCTTTTTTTACTCCATCTGCCATTTTAGGTGGTATATTTCCTCTTCCCATAGCTTCAATAACAATACCCTTTGTGCCTTGCTCCACACAAAAATCAATTAATTTTGAATCCATTCCAGCACAAGCTTTTATTAATTCTACACCGGTTTCAATTTCTTCTGTTATTATATGTTCCTTTTTTAAACTATCCCGGTAGAATATTACCTCATTATTATCAATAATTCCTATTGGACCAAATTCTGGACTCTGAAAGGTATTTAAATGCATTGAATGTGATTTAGTAACCTCACCAGCACAATTAAGTTCGTCATTTAAACACACCAACACCCCTCTATTGCGTGCTTCATCTGAAATAGCACTACAAATAGCAGCTGATAAATTAGCTGGACCATCATACCCAAGTTCCGAACTATTTCTCATTGAACCTGTAACGATTACAGGCTTTGGATTATCTATAGTTAAGTGTAATAGATATGCAGTTTCCTCAAGTGAGTCTGTACCATGCGTTACTACAACTCCACATATATCCTCTCTACGTAAAAACCCTTGTATATATTTAGATAGGTCCATCATGATTTCTGGTGTCATGTGAGGGCCCGGCAAACTTGAAAAAGTATATGATTCTATTTCTGCATAATTTTCAATTCCCGTAACCATAGCCATTATTTCTTCACCACTTAGAGTTGGAACCGCAGCTTTTATTCTTGGATCAACCTTCATAGAGATTGTCCCTCCATTAAAAATTACCGCAACTTTTTTCATTTGATATTCCTCCTAAACCTTAGTCTTAAAATCAAGCAATCTATTTTATTGGTTTTACAAATGTAAAAATAATATTAACCTTGTGTAGCTTGTCCATAATACTAATATACGCATTTTTTATAGACAAACAAATTCTATTTTACATTAAATTAATGACAATTACACCCCCTTATTTAAAAATTTTATACATCATAATAAAAGCAAATAAGATATACTTATTGTTATAAGCATATCTTATTTATATCATTGTCATTATAATACTTTTATTATTACTACTATACTCTATCTAGTGCCACTTAATCCTCAATATGGGGGGTGTCATGGTTACCAGCATACTTATTTTTTAAATATTCAAACAACACCCTTTCTACTTCATCTGCCGCATTGTCATCAAAGATTATATTACGCTTATGACCGTCTAACGCCTTAATTTCAATTTTTCCCACTTCTTCACCAGTAATCTTATCTATATCTCGCTCAAATGCCAGTATCTTATAACCCTCACTTATAAAGTTATCTATTGGGTTTGCCATTAAATCACGCTCCTTTAAATACTGATTTTATTATCTAATCAATGACTTTCCCATTAAAATTTTCGTACAAAGCCGGTGTCTTCTTTTCTCCTTTACTCTTTTTAGGTTTATTAACATCATCGCGCTTAACATTAATGTTACTATTTTTGCTACCTCCAACATGTTGATGATCTGGCATATTTAAAACCTCCTTTAAATAAATTAATTTCTATTTTCAACCAAGTCAGAAACTTCCACTTCAATAACTTCATTTGTTTTTAAGTCCTTTACATGCACTTTATTGTTCTCGCTTTCAATATCTTGAATCCATACAGGGTTATTCTTATAAGTTACATTTATTACTCCAACAGAGTTAATAATTTCTATTGCTCTTTCAGTAAGCACAACACCACCTCCAAGATTTCATGTTATATTTATACCTTTTATTTTCTCTCTATGTATTACTTATTATACCTAATAGCTTAGGCATATTCAAAAAAATAACTAGTCAGTATGCTAGTCTATTTCACACCATACTGCGTCGACAGAACCATTGGATAGAACAACTATCCGCAGGATCTGTCTCCTTGTCTGATGCGAAATATCCTTCGCATCTTTGACTTGTTATTTTCTTTCATATGCCTAAACTATCCTTTCATCTATAAACTTTCTATATTGCATAGCTTCAATTATATGTTTATC
>CALJTN010000384.1 GCA_937976175.1 uncultured Clostridiaceae bacterium
GTTGTGGAAATAGAGAAGTTCTACTTAATTTAGATTACATTGCATCTAGAGTGCAAAATATGGGATATAATTTAAAGGTGTATAGAAGTAAATTTAGTGGGTCTATTGAAAATTATCTTATTGAAAAAGTTGAGGATCTTAATACAGATATGATTATTGTTTCAGGTGGTGATGGTACAGTTAATGAGTGTGTTAATGGCATGATGAAGAAGAAACTCAATATACCTTTAGCTATTTTACCACTAGGGACTGCTAATGATTTTGCTCATACACTCGAAATTCCGAGTAAATTACCTTTGGCTTTAGATTTAATAGCTAATAATGATTTAAGATATATTGATGTTGGAAAGGCCAATGACAAATTCTTTATTAATGTTTGTAGTATGGGTGCTTTTAGTGCTGTTTCACAGTCAACCCCTATAAGCATTAAAAATAAGCTTGGGAAACTAGCTTACTATATCAAAGGGTTTGATGCTATTAATCATTATGAAGCTATGGATTTAGAAGTTATGACATCAGGTACATCTTTTAATAATAAGTTTTTTTTGGTACTTGTTTTTAATGGTAAGGGTGCGGGTGGATTTATGAAATTGGCCAATGAAGCTGATGTGTGTGATGGTTTATTTGATATCGTATGTTTTAAGGATGTTTATTTGTATGATATACCTCCTTTGTTTTTTAAAGTATTACAAGGAGAGCATTTAGATAACCCACATGTTATATATTTTAAGACAAATAGTTTATCTATTAAAAATGGTAGTTATGACAAATCATATGGTACTGATATAGATGGAGAACATGGGCCCACTTTACCGTTAAATATATCAGTATTATCTAATGCACTTAGGGTATATGTCCCCAAAACTATGAAACATATTAGTTAATAAGAATATGCAGAAAAAAAGAATTATAGAGTAAATTTAGGATTAAGTATTCGTAGGATATAGAATACTTAATCTGTTTTTTTTATTTTTAAGTAAGCATCTATTGAAAATACGCCTTCTTTTAATATATTTTTATCTTGATTTTGTACTGAAAAGAATATGTTATTGTTCTCAACTTTTATCATGTGAATATTTCCAGGAATCGTTATATATTTAACTGTTTTTGATAGGACTGTATCATAAATACATAGTAAATTCGTATAATCAATAAGGAGTGAATAGGCTATATATCTTTCAGATAAAAATAGAGAATCCAGAATATCGCCATTAGCTATTACTATAGGCGAATCGTAGTAATTATTGACTAGATAAAGCGTAGAAGAGTCTTCGGTATTAATTGTATAAGTAAATTTTATATTTTGTGGACAAAGTGCTATAGAACTAGGAATAATATGCTTATCTTTTTCTACATATCTATGTTTAAGAGGTATATTTTGATTAATAAGCATTAAATAATATTGTGTTGGGTGTTTTTCATCTAATAATAATATATAAGGAGTTTTTAATATAAAATATTCACTGCTAGGAGAGGTGACATTATGAAGAAGCGTCTTTGTATTTTCAAGTTCATTATTTATATATAGACCATAATATCTTCTGCTATCGTCTAATTCTATGGAATAGTGCATTCTATTTTTAGAAGGAGTATGTATGTGTGCTGGTGGATATTCAGTTAATATATTTACAATATCTAGATCAGAGAGAATATATTGCTCATTAAGTTTAGTAACAAGATAATCTGAGAGCTTGATAATATATGTATGATTAAACTTTGCGTAATTAAAATCTTGCGAAAAACTTATATCCAGTTCATAATCTTTACTCAGTATTAATTTACCTTCAACTTGAGGAGTACTTAAAGGAAAATATGTACTATTAAGTTGCTTTTCCCAAAGCAATTCTTCCCATAAATCAGTAATGATATTTATATCTTTTATCTCTATATTATTAGGTAATATTTTTAATGACAGTGGTTTTACATTAAAATGTGCATTGATTAGATCGGGTAGCGAAGTATTACTATAAGATATATGTTTTTTTCCTATAAATATATTTGGTAAGTTTGAAGTATAGGAAGTGACAATAATAGAAACTACTTGAGAAGGATAGTGAAGTTTCATTAAATAACCATGATCTTGAGGAAGTATCTTGTAATTCCATGAAGTATAAGTAGAACTACTTTTTAATACATTTAGCCATTTACTTATAGAAGCCTCATCTTTTATACTAAACAAGTATTTATTATTTAGACCATTATTAGTATATATTTCGATAGTTGATGGAGATGCCTTAATATTGTACAAGTATAATTTTTGAAGAGGTATACTTATATGCTGATAACTTAAACTACTTAAGATAACTATAATAATGCCACTAGAGATCAGTCTCAGCTTTACAGAATGATTTGTTTTATCTATTAAATAAATAAAAATCATTAGACATGCACCAAGAGGCAGTTTTATCATGATTATGACAGAATGTATAGTACTAATGAAAAGATAGACTATACACTTAAAGACATAGAAAGGTTCATATTCTTCTTGATTATTATAAGCATATATTAAGCTTTGAAGAATAACACCAAATATGAGAATATATTTCATTATGCACTCCTTTTATTTTAAGGCATCGATATAAAATACACTATGCTTGCAATAATAAAACTCTGGAAACGGGTATATTCTATAAGGAACTAGATAAATAGCATGAAAAACACTTTTTTTTCTTACTATATAATTAATAGGATATTTTGGTTTTACTTGAAAGGTAAAGGTTGAAGTTTTTTTATTACCTTCTACTAAAACGTACTTCATAGTTTTTTTAGGAAGAAATCTATCAGCTATTGCTTGACGATGCTTATCGTAGGATTGATGAACAAAATAAATCCATCGATTTTTCTCTTCTTCTTCATATATAAAAACATAGTATTTAGATGGTGCCTTTGCACAAGTTACTATAATTTCTTTTAATTCGGGATCTTTTGGATTGCTAGTGGTTTTTATAACAATCTCACCTATATTTGGAATAAAAAAATGGTATATCATAAATAGTAAACAGTATATTACATAAATAATTAATAGAAGTTGTGTTATGTTATAAATTGCTTTTGATACTTTAAACATTTTTTCTCCTTCCATTGTTCCACGTGAAACAATAATAGAAATATAGAGTGTACATGTAATAAATATATTAAGAA
>CALJTN010000385.1 GCA_937976175.1 uncultured Clostridiaceae bacterium
GAAAGATGAAAATTCTTCTCCCAGCCCCCTGCGGAACTCAAAAAGATGCTTGAAGTAGCAAAAAAACTATTCAACGTTATGCGAGTACCTTTTTGTGGGATAACCTTGTAATAACCTCCTGATAGTGATATATTTATAACATGGAAGTTATAAATATATCACTATCAGGAGGTTTGTTTTATGAATGTAAAAATGAATATTAAACTAAGACTTATTATGGAAGTAATAACGGTACTATATTTATTTCTTAGTGTGTTACTAAAGAAATTAGATACTAATATCCCGACTTTATTAACTTATATTTGGATTGCAATATGGTGCATAATATTTTTATATGGTAAAAGATTAGGTGGAATAACTGATGAACTGTTGATTTCCGTATTATCTAAAGTAGACAGGATAGTTGCGTATTTTCTAATATTTGTGGTTGGTATTTTTAGCTGTTTCCTTGTAACTCCGTATAATAATCTTATAATTTCAAAGGCGACAATAGGGATATATTTAATGTTTATACTACTAATAGCAACTGCCATTAGATTGATATTATTTATATATTATGATAGAAAGGGGATATATAAATAAGTGCCAACTTTAAATACAAGGATAAAAGAATATAGAGAGAAAATATCAATAAGTCAAAATGAACTTGCAAAATTAGTAGGGGTTAGACGAGAAACAATAGTTCATTTAGAAAACGGAAAATACAACCCGTCTTTAAAGTTAGCAATGGACATAGCAAGAGTATTCAATACAACAGTTGAAAACTTGTTTGAATTTATTGATTAGAATAGATAATTAATGGGAAAAAAGAAAATTATCAATACTCTTACTAATGAATCATTTTCTTATATCGAGTAACCTAATACAAAGTTAATATAATAGACTTTATTTAAAGCGTTGTGGCAAAAACTACATATAACAAGGAGTTTACAGTTTCGCTACGCTGCACCTAAATTCATGAACCTAAGATAAGAGCTATCTAAGGTTCATGAATTTCGTAAACTCGAAAACGTTATATGAAATCCATTAACTGTGTATTAGTAAAACAGTAGGGGGGAAGATTTCGTGAAATTTGAGGATTTAAAGCACTTAAGATATATTGAATTTACTGGAATGGACGAGCCAAATATTAATTCATTGATATTATATTTTGATAGATGTCAAGTAAGTAAGGTTAGGGAAGACATAGTTATAGCGAATAATGTTATTAAAGATTCTTATCCTATCGAAGTTGACTTAACTCATCCCGTAATAAAAATAGAATTTGAATCCTATATTAATTATTCTGTTACCAATGAATCATTCACTGATGGTAGTATAAGAGTGTAGACACATCCTAAGGAATCTGATTATAATATTATTAGATTTGAAAGGACGTGTTAAAATGGCACAACGCAAAAACTACACAAAAGATTTTAAAGATATGATTGTAGAGCTTTATAACAGTGGCAAATCATCAGCCGAAATCTGTCAGGAATATGGTCTTGGTCAAGCTTCATTATGCAGATGGGTAAATGAACGTAAAGGCATCTCTTTAGATGGAGAAACTACCTTATCAATTCAAGAAATCAGACAAATACAAAAAGAGAATGCACGCTTGCGCCAAGAGGTAGATATATTAAAAAAAGCTATGACCATATTTGTGACAAAGTAGATGATAATGTTAAACAATATCTTATCCAACAACATGAAAAGACTTATGATGTAAAACAATTATGTACACTTTTAAAGTATCCAAGAAGTACTTATTACAGCAAGAAACAGGTTAAGGGACCTACTAAATTAGAGATAGAAAACAAGCAGCTACAGGCAGATCTCCTAGATATCTATAAAGCCAGTGATAATGTATATGGTGCACCTAAAATCCATGAGGAGCTTAAGGCTCAGGGCAAATATAAGAAGTTGAGCCTTAAACGTGTTCAACGTCATATGAAAAAATTAGATATCAAATCACAAACAGTTAAGAAATATCGTCCCTATTCTAAAAAGAAGGTTTATGATTTAGGTGAAAATCTATTAAAACGTGATTTTACTACAACAGATATAAATCAAAAATGGGTTTGTGATATTACTTATATCAATGTTTTACGTGATGGCTGGTGCTATTTAGCATCTGTCTTGGATTTGCATACCAAAAAAATTGTAGGCTATAGTTTTAGCACAAATATGACTACTGATTTAGTACTTAAAGCTTTAGATAATGCAGTAAAGATACAACACCCTAAAAAAGGCGAATTAATCATTCATGCAGACCGCGGAAGTCAGTATACTTCTAATGAGTACAGGGAAAAAATAGAATCATTGGGTTTTAAAATATCATACAGTGCTAAGGGTTGTCCTTATGATAATGCATGTATAGAAAGCTTCCATGCAGTGTTAAAAAAGGAGTTAGTCTATCGCTACACATTTAGTACTTTTGAAATAGCTAACCTTGCTATTTTTAAATATATAGAAGGTTTTTATAATAGAAAACGTATTCACTCAGCCATAGGGTATAAAACACCTCAATATATAGAGGATTTATGTAGAGCAGCTTAACTTATTTTAGATTTAGAGCCGAGATACATAGCACCGCAAGGGACCCTTTGATTAGAAAAGGAAGTAAATGCTATAATGCCTTATCACGAAGGCGTATAATAGCTTAACTTATTTTGAGTTTGTCGCCTTCGATGAAGTATCCCGAGCATTTACGGTTTTCTTGTCAAAGGTGCGGAATACTAGAAAGATTTTTCCTAAAAATGTGTCCAAACTCTTGACTCAAATCCA